>JBLHHD010000399.1:0-3875 GCA_047614605.1 Alteromonadaceae bacterium | reverse complement strand
TTAAAATCAAATCGTTTGCCGCTCTAGGTAAAGTACCTATCAGTAACGAGTTACCCTACACCTGTTTCAGTATGACAGTCACAGCTAGAGTCTCTTTTTTCATGTCAGTGCGCAGGCGTCGGACCGCCTTGCCTCCACTTCGTGGTGGTGCGGCATTTTGATACTAAAGCTCCAACTGTCGAACTTATGTGAAGCTTCACATAATATAGAGTGTTTTTAGCTAACCGTTCGCGCACGAATACCTGTTGACCGCGAACGGTTAGCTAAAAATCATCCTCGATGAGGTTGACGACTTCACTGACCCGTGCCCGGTAGTGTATAACATCAGTATCAAGGCCCGATCTCGAATACCAGTGCACGTGTTGATATCAATTCCAGTCAGTACGGCTTTCGCCTCATTTTCTTCCAGAAAATCCAATACCACCGCTTCGGTGATAGCTTCAACCCAGAGCGCATCAACCGATTTTTGCAAGGTATCACTGGCGTAGCACAACAACAGCTTAATTTCATCGCGGTAAGTTGCGATAGTGTGGGTAGAAAGCCCCTTTTGAACCGGCAGATAATGGCTAAGACCTATGCCGATGGCTATTTTTGTTGCCTCTTAACTAAGTTCGGGTCAACAATCAAGCCCCACCATTTTAAACGACAAAAATGCTTGTTATTGTGACTGTTAAGCCATTAGGATAGGGGGACTCGAACATACTCGTTGTACCAGTGGGTTAACGACAACGTTTACTGGTGTCTTCACTTAAAAATTAAAATAACAGGACGATTTATGTTAGCAATAGCTCCGCTATCCTCTGTAACAACACAATCCATAACAGCACACAGCCCAATTGCCGGTAGCGTTAAACGGGCCTTGTCATTTAAATCAGCTTTGGCCGTTATGGTCATTACCTCTGGGGTACTTAATGTCCGACCTCTGGCAGCAGCAGAGCAAGTACAAGAAAAAGAGCAAGCGGTTGAAAAGATTTCGGTGACCGGCTCACGGCGTAACGACCGTACTGTGGCCGATAGTACTGTGCCCATTGATGTGATTGATATCAGTGATATGGCAACCACCGGACAGCTCGAAATGAGTCAAATTTTGGCAAGTTTGGTGCCCAGCTTTAATTATCCAAACAGCGCAATTGCCGATGGTACTGACCATGCTCGCCCGGCTGTATTACGGGGTCTGGCACCGGATCATACATTAGTATTAATCAATGGTAAAAGACGCCATAGTGGCGCTTTGTTAAACCTCAACGGTACCGTCGGGCGTGGGTCAACGGCCGTCGATTTAAATACCATTCCTACTTCGGCTATTAAACGAGTCGAAATTTTACGCGATGGGGCAGCGGCGCAATATGGCTCTGACGCAATTGCCGGGGTTATCAATATCATCCTTAAAGAGGATTCAGACGGCGGCAGTTTGACCGTCAGTTATGGTCAATACGACACCACCATAGACGGTGTGCCAAACCTGCAATCGACCAGTATAGGTGCCGATGGCAATCTTGATTTTGTGACCGGCGGTGACCGCAGTGCCAGTGACGGCGGGGTCACCACCATTGCAGGTAACTGGGGCCTAAACCTGAATGATAAAGGGTTTGTTCATTTATCGTTTGAATCGCGTGATCGTAAAGCCACTAACCGCTCGGGTTTTGATCCACGGCAGCAATATTCCCGAGACGAAAATGGCGATCTCGACCCCTCAGAGCTGACCTTTGATCGCATCAATCATAAGTTTGGCAAAGCCGATGTTGAAGATATTGCGTTATTTTATAATGCCGGGTACGAATTAGACGGTGATACCGAATTATATTCGTTTGGTAGTTATGGTCAGCGTGATGGTTTATCGGCAGGTTTTTACCGCCGTGCCAGCGATAGCCGCAATGTGCCAGAGGTGTACCCGGATGGTTTTTTACCCCATATCGCCAGTGACGTAGAAGATCTATCGCTGGCGTTTGGCATAAAAGGTCAAAGCGTCGACTGGAATTGGGATTTAAGCGCCGTCTATGGTGAAAACGACTTTGAATTTAGGGTCGAAAACAGTATCAATGCCTCGATGGGTGCCAGCAGCCCCACCAGTTTTGGTAACGGTAGCCTGATTTACGATCAAACCCTGGTTAACTTCACTGTTGATACAATGACTGACATGGGCATTGGCGACGGCGTTTTTGTTGCTTTGGGCGCAGAATACCGCAAAGAGAATTATCAAATTGTTGCTGGTGAGCCGGCCTCATATTTGACGGTGCTTGACGAAGATGGCAACCCGGTAGCAGCAGGTGGTGCACAAGTGTTGTCTGGCTTTTCACCAGCCAGTGCCACCGATCGAAACCGTCACAATAAGGCCTTGTTCGTCGAATTTGACAGTAATTTGAGCGATGATTTTAACGTGGCTTTGGCCGGACGTTACGAAGACTACAGCGATTTTGGTTCGACTTTTATCGCCAAACTGGCTGGGCGTTTAGCGGTGACCGACGACTTTTCATTACGCGGTGCCATTAGCTCAGGTTTGAGGGCACCTTCGCTGGCGCAAACCTCATATACCTCGGTGGCTACAGTGTTTGATAACGGCATCCCTAGTGAAGTCGGTATTTTTCCGGTTGATCATCGGGCAGCGGTAGCACTTGGGGCGCAGGAATTAGACGCTGAAGAGTCGGTTAACATGACCTTTGGTTTTGTCTATAACAACGGGTCGTTTAATCTGACCGTTGATGCCTACCAAATCGACATTGATGATCGCATCGTTTTATCCGAAAATCTCAGTGGTGCAGCGGTTGTCGAGATTTTACAAAACGCCGGTGAATTTAACACCCAGCGAGCGCGTTATTTCACCAATGCCATCGACACCGAAACCCGGGGCGTCGATATTGTGACCACTTATGATATGTCGCTGGGTAATCGTGGCAGCTTAAACCTCAGTGCCGCGTTAAACGTTAATGATACCGAAGTCACCCGGCTTAAAGACAACCCGGAGCAGCTTAATGCCCTAGGCGACAGTTATCAGGTATTTTCATCTCGTGAAATCGCTCGCTTCGAAAAAGGTACTCCTAAAGACAAGCTTAACCTCAGCGCCATTTGGCAATTAAACGATTGGCAAGTGACCCTGCGGGCCAGTCGTTACGGCGAAGTGGTTGACCCATCAAGCAACGCGGATGGTCACGAGGTATTAAAAGCCAATTGGATCACCGATGTTGACGTTAACTACAACCTCACTGATAACCTGACGCTGGCCGTCGGAGCCAACAATATTTTTGACGAATATCCACAAGATACCGTGAGCAATATTGGCTTTAGCAACTTTAACCAAATCTTCCCGTATTCAGGCTTTTCATCGTATAGTATCGATGGCCGCTTTGTTTACGGACGGGTTAGTTATCGTTTTTAAGTTAAAAGGTTTCTAAGTAAAAAAACAACAAGCCCGATATTCAGTAATATCGGGCTTATTGTTTTAGCATGATGAGCAGGCTAAGTTGGATAGTGTTATCCAATGATGTTTGCTATTTTACTGTTTAAATTCAACATTCTCGGACAAGCTAGACCTCGCTCCCTAACGATGTGTTATCCCGCCTTACGCTCATTACCAGCTGTATACCTATGTAACCGATAAGGGGTTATCTGATTATTGATTGCTTTTTATCCAGCTAATCATTAAAACAACCCAATCACTTATTTAAAAAAGGTATTTTCCATGAAAAAAGCGATGATATACACCATTCTTGTGCTATTTTCCTCTTTCTCGATGGCTGAGGCGCTAAGCTTATAAATTTGTCATAATCATTTCGCCAAAAACCAATATCATAGTCTCTATATGCCGATCTTAGATCGAACAACACTTCACGCCTCAGACAAACTTGATTTTCGACTAAAAGCGGCCGCTTGCCAATCCC
>JBLHHD010000398.1:0-3884 GCA_047614605.1 Alteromonadaceae bacterium | reverse complement strand
TCTGCTATTTTACAGGCTGCTGGAATTGGCAGTGGCAACAAAATCGGTTACGTACAATGATATTGTAAATGGGTAAGTACTACATATTATGTCTGGTGGAGCTAAGTGGATACCCCTTGTAAATATATAGAACCCATGATCATAGTCAAGTTTAAGCCGGGTATTTTATGCGATCACTGCCAATTAACAAAGTGCTTTTAGTCAATATGCCAGCCCTACCACACCAACTTGATAATCGACAACACAATCACGGTGATCAATAGCCGCCGGGTCCACAGGGCGGCGTTTTTATTGCCGCTGGCATAGTGGGCGGCAATCCAGGCTCCGGCACCCTGACCGATCGCCATGATGCCTCCGAGCCACCAGTTTACCTGATCGTAATAAATGAAGATGGCGGCTGCGGGTACGGTAAATATTAATACCAATACCAGCTTGATGGCGTTGGCGTTAACCATCGAAAAACCACAGCGGGCGACCATGGCGATTAATAAAAATACCCCAACTCCTGCCTGAATAAATCCGCCATACATGCCAATCACAAAAAAGAGTAAAAAATTGCCCACTCCCCGGTAGTTGGCGGCTAATTCGGTGTGTTCTTTAAGCCATTGTTCGGGTTTGAATATAATCACTACCAACATCGCCGACATAACGGTGGCAATGGCGTAATTCATCATTTGTTCGTTTAAATCGATGGCAATAAATGAACCTATTATTGATCCAATGGTGGTGGGATATATCAACCAGCTACCATTTTTCCAGGGCAACATGCCCGACTGGTTAAATTTGAAAATGCCGACAATGCTTTGTAGCAATATACCTATACGGTTGGTGCCGTTGGCGACACTGGGCGGTAACCCCAAAAAAATCAAAATAGGCAAGGTGATTAACGAGCCGCTGCCCGCCAGGGTATTGATAAAACCGGCGATCGTGCCGCCAAGCATGGCGAGGATATAAATCAAGTAGGGATAGTCAGTTAGTAAGTCCATAGGTGCCTTTTATTAGCAGTCGCGCTTTTGGGCTATTATAATACAGCGCACTAATACCGCAAGAGCACCGCAAGAGCACCGCAAGTAGCATTGTGCAACAGTCTTTTTTACGTCAAATGGTTGTGTTTAGGCGCATCTGTTTGTATAAAGGTGGCCTTCGTCTACTTTAAAGCAAATAACAATGATTAAACGATCTCTGATTGCACTGTTGGTGAGCAGTTCAATGGCCGCTTGTGCCGCCAGCTCGGCTGCCAAAGTCAAAGCCCCATCTTTTGCCCATATTAATACTTTACCGTCACCTACCGTGCTAATGAACAACGATAGGGTGATCACCATGGAAAAAATCATGTCTCATCCCGACTGGATAGGACAACGACCAGAAAACCCTTATTGGGCTGATGATTCTGGCCATGTACTTTATCAACGCAAGCAACCGGGTAATGAGTTACGCGATTTGTATGTCCAGGGGACTGCCGGTAATCAACCGATCACCGTAGCCCTAAGCGAGCAGCACAAGGTCGCGAATCGCCACGAAGTCTATTCTGTTGATGGTCAATATCGGGCGTGGGTGTTTGAAGGCGATTTGTTTATTAAATCATTGGCCGACAGCGCCATTACGCAAATTACCCGTACCTCGGCAAGTGAATCAAAACCCCAGTTTTTAAATGATGGCTCATTGGCCTACCAAGTGGGTGATAACTATTTTAGCTGGGATCTTACCAGCCGTACCACCACTGAGCTTGCGGCACTAAAAATGGCCGATGAGCCAAAAGCCCTAGCGGTACCTGACAGCTATATCGCTCAAGAGCAGCATAAGTTGATCAAGTTTGTCGCTTGGGAGCACAAAAACGCCAAAGACAGCCAAACTCGCGAAAAGCAGCTTAAACAGGCCAATCAGGCGGTATTTAATCAAAATTGGCATTTAGGCAAAGACAATCATTTGGTGGATTCTCGTTTGTCACCCAATGGCAAATGGTTGATGGTGGTATTAACCGATGATAACAGCTGGCGGGAAGACGGGGATATCATGCCCAATTACGTCACTAACGATGGCACTGTCGCCGCCGAAGAAGTACGTCGCCGTGTGGCCGATACTAAACCGCAAGAAGAGCGTTTGGTATTGCTCGACTTGGTCAACCACAGCCAGCATGAGTTAGGTTTTGATACTTTACCCGGTTATGACGAAGATGTGCTGGCAAAAGTTAAAGCCGAGAATTATCAGCGTGAAGGCAAAACCTATGAGTCAAAACCAGCCCCTCGTGCGATCACTTTAATGCATCAAAACGCCATTGCGTTTAATCGTGCCGGGGATAAGCTGGTGGTGATGCTCGACTCGTGGGATAACAAAGACCGTTGGCTGGCCGAGGTAGACTTTGACAGCAAAACGTTGGTCTCCAAACATCGTTTGCACGACGATGCGTGGGTCAACTACAACTTTAACGATTTTGGCTGGTTTAATCAGACTAACGAGCTGTATTATCAGTCAGAAGAGTCGGGTTTTTCTCATCTGTACGTGATTGATGAAAAGGGCAAACATCGTCAACTGACCGATGGCAAGTTTGAGGTAAGTGATCCATTGCTAAGCCAGGATGATCAGTTTATTTACTTTAAAGGCAACAAAAAACACCCCGGTGTTTATGAAATTTACCGGGTAGCGACGGCTTCGGGGCAAATCAGTGTATTAACTGACTTAAATGGGATGAATGATTACAGCCTCAGTCCTGATGAACAAAAACTGCTGGTGGTTCACTCCGAGGTAGCAATGCCACCAGAAGTGTACATTAAAAATATTGGCTCAAATGATCGGGCTAAACGTTTGACTTATACGGTCTCTGAGGCGTTTCTTAAGTATAACTGGAATACCCCGGCGATTGTGCCGGTAAAATCCAGTGAAGCGGTTGATCCTATCTTTACTAAAGTGTATTACCCTAAAAATCACCTTGAAGGGCCTGCCCGTAAAGCGGTTATCTTTATTCATGGTGCCGGTTACACCCAAAACGCTCATACGGGCTGGGCGTATTACTTTCATGAGTTTATGTTTAACAGCCTGTTGACGCAACAGGGTTACGTGGTCATTGATATGGATTACCGGGCATCAAAAGGTTATGGCCGGGACTGGCGCACCTGGATTTATCGAAACATGGGTACCCCTGAGGTTCAGGACCTTAAAGATGGAGTCGAGTGGATGGTGAACAATGCCAATGTTGATCGCAATAAGGTTGGTCTTTACGGCGGCTCTTATGGTGGTTTTTTAACGTTGATGTCATTGTTTAAAGCCCCGGACGTGTTTAAGGCGGGTGCGGCCATTCGACTGGTTTCTGACTGGGCACACTATAATCACGGTTACACTTCAAACATCCTCAATATGCCTCAAGATGATGCGATTGCGTATGAGCGCAGCTCACCGATTTATTTTGCTGAGGGGCTTAAAGATCAACTACTGATCAATGCCCCGATGGTTGATAACAATGTCTTTTTTGAAGATACGGTACGTTTGGTCCAGCGGATGATAGAGCTAGAAAAGTCGACTTTTGAAACCGCAATTTATCCGGTTGAGCCCCATGGGTTTAGACAGCCTAGTAGTTGGTTGGATGAATACCGACGGATTTACAAGTTGTTCGAAACCCATTTGTAAGCTTTGGCTTTGCCAACTCAAAAGCCATGTCGGCGATAATCAGGCGGCATGGCTTTTTGCTAACCAGTGATACAATTTTTGTTTTATACCCAAGTGATACCAATTACATTAACTCACTAAGCTATTTTGCTTGTTAAAATGGCCACTGACTGCGTTGTTAATCGTTGTATGTAGAACAACTATATACGGCAATTAACGCCTTGTCATTGACCATTTTTCCTGCCCAAAATTTAGCTCATTGAATTAATGTAACTGGTATGACT
>JBLHHD010000397.1:0-3891 GCA_047614605.1 Alteromonadaceae bacterium | reverse complement strand
GTTGACACTACCACAAAATCTTTTGTTGCGAATTCACTTTTTGTTTATCATTAAACCAGAATATTCTCAATTTTTAGACATTCTGGTGAGTCTATTTTCTAACCATATGACGCTCTAGTTAGCATACCGCGTTTAGTTTAAGTTGGCGAGTTTGTAAAAAGGCGGGTGAAATGCAAAATAACTGACATAAATTACGCTTCATTCTCGTTTTGTGAGCTGGCTCACAGTTTTTAAACTCATAACGGTTATTATTGATTCCACTGTGGGACGCGAAGCTTACCAGGCCCCCGAATCCTGATAAGTGAACGTCAAAAGAACTACCCGTGCTAACCAACCGATAACCTTTCTCCTGGGGTTATTGATGAAAATGCCGCCTGTGGCGGCACTTTGTTTAAACCTTTGCTAATAAACAAATTCAAAATGAACTCCGTGCGCTAAGCACACCATGAACCTAATCCTCGTGTAAAGTACCAACTCCATCAGTAATGCTTTGTCCACCAGCAACTGACTGCTCTTCACCAAACACCACCGAGCGAATGATTTCGCCCATTTCTTTGAACCAGGGGTTAAACGTCAGGCGGGCGTGGGCTTTGTCAGCTTCGGTGTGGCCCCAGGCCGAATACCAGACTTCTTTGCGGTTTACGCAATCGCGGTAGTGCGGGTTTGTTTGACCGTTGTTGCAAATGCGCTGCGCTCCTTCGATACCGTAGTAGGGGTTTTGGGCGTCAAATAATACGCCCATGTGGGAGAAGTTGCTGACTTTCATAGCGGGTACTTTACCAGCCAATACCGTTACCCGGGCGTCCTTACTGTCGGGTCTGTTGCCAAACCAGATCAGGCGGTTGGCTGGGTGGGTTAGTTTGTTTTCAAATAACGCCAAGGTGCGTTTAACATCCAATACACTGTCGTTTTCGCTGACGGCAATAAACACCGGGCGGTCAAAGGTTTGCTCTTCAAGTCGCTCAAGCAACTCCTGACTGGTGTGATAATACTGGGCAAAGCCATTGCTGGGCGCATGGTAATAACGGACATAGTTGGTTTGCCTTTTTAACGACGGGGTGTATAACCAGTCTTTAAACCAAGAATAAACAGGTGCGTATTTGGCGTATTTTGTTTTCGCTTTAAATCCCGGCGAAAATAATACCAAACCCTGTATTTGTGGGTCATCCAGCGCATAGTGAGTGACCAGATTAGCACCGGTTGAAAATCCGCCCAGATAAAGTTTGTCAACGTGTTGTTTGAATATCGCCACTTGCTCTCTAAGCAATTGCTGCCAGTGACGGTGATCGGCATTGATTAAATCTGCCGGTCTCGAACCATGACCTTCAAGTAACAGGGTTCTGACATGAAAACCCATTTTTGCCAACAAAGGAGCTACATCAACAAAGCTGTAGGGAGAATCCGATAAACCATGCACCAGTAAAATACCATGACGCTGACTAAGCGGTAACTGAGGCATCAGTTCAAATGGGCTGTTTGCGTCTAGCTCGGCCTCAACATCAGTAGATAAAAACCAGCGATTTTGCTTTAGCCATTGGCGGGTACTACTGGTGTAAGCAGCAAAGGTCGTTTGCCCCATAGGCAAGCTCGAATTAGAGGTTTTATAAGCAGGTTCATCAGGGATATTGCTACAAGCACTGAGCACCAGTAAGCTAAATATAACCAACCGCTTTTTTAGCATGGCTTTGTGTAACATAGTAAAGCTCCCTTACACCCGTAAACGGCTATTATGCGCTATTTTGTTTGCTGGAAAAACCATTTTGTAGTAACTGACTGGTCATCTGTCCCACGTTAACCGGACGACTATAAAGGTATCCCTGCACTTCATCACAGCACTCATGAACCAACAGCTGATGCTGCTCGCGAGTTTCAACGCCTTGGGCGATAACCTGCATCCCCAGGCTTTTACCCAACGCGAGTACAGCCTTGGCAATGGCGGTATCATCCTTATTTTGGGGCACATTGTTGATCAGTGATCGATCCATTTTTAATTTGCTGATAGGCAGTTTACGTAAGTGCGATAACGAGGTGTAGCCAGTGCCAAAGTCGTGGATCACTAACTCAATTCCTAAATCACTAAGTCTGTTGAGCAGCGTTTTGGCCTGCTCTGGCCTGTCAATAAACCCCCCTTCACTCACTTCAAGGGCCAGCCAATCTGGCTCACAATGATTACGCTCTAAGGTTTGTTTAACGATATCATACAGGTTGTCACGCGCCAGCTCGGCCACCGAGAGGTTTACAGCCACCCGTAAACCATTAACCCCCTGCTTTTTCCAGCGTGCAACTTGTTTGCAAGCGGCGTCGAGCACCCATTCGTCAATCGCTTGGATTAACCCAACATCCTCAGCCAGTGGAATAAAACGGGCGGGTAAAATCATCCCCAAATGCGGATGGTCCCAACGTACCAGCGCCTCTACACCAGTGATTTTGTTACCACACATTGACAACTGGGGTTGGTAATAAACGCAAAGCTCATCATTGATTAGCGCATTGCGTAATTGGCTTTCCATTAATGTCCGCTCAAAGGCGACACTATTGGTGTTTTCAGTATGAAAGCCATACGCATCACGGCTTTCTTCTTTAACCCGATACATCGCTAAATCAGCATTTTGTAACAGCTCATCGATGCTATCACCATCGTCAGGATAAAGACTGATGCCGATGCTGGCCGAAACCGTTAAATTGTGCTGACCAACGTTAATTACCCGAGTGATTTCCCGGTTGATTTTACTCGCCAATATAGCCGCACTTTGGGGTTGTTTGGCTCCTTCCATGATCACGGTAAACTCATCGCCACCCAAGCGGGCAACAGTATCCATTTCGCGCACGCAAGTGGTCAACCGCTGGGCAATCGCCTGCAAGACCTTATCACCAACGGCATGACCGAGTTCATCATTGATGGGTTTAAAACGGTCTAAATCGATGAAAAAAATGGCTAACCCTTCTTTGTTACGTCTGGCTTTGTTCAGCGACTGGCCTAAACGGTCTTTAAACAGCAAGCGGTTAGGTAAATTGGTTAGCGAATCGTAATGGGCACTGTGTTCAAAAGCATCTTTTTGGTCTTTGAGTTGCTTTTCATATTGCCAATGCTCAGTGACATCGCGGCTGATCCCCACTACCCCTTCAATATTGCCATTTTCGCAATAATAGGGGGTAAGCTGGGTTTCAAGCAGCGCTTTATCACCACTAGAATAGGTCACCCATTCTTGACGAATTACGGTGCTG
Source organism: Alteromonadaceae bacterium (assembly GCA_047614605.1). Classification (GTDB taxonomy): domain Bacteria; phylum Pseudomonadota; class Gammaproteobacteria; order Enterobacterales; family Alteromonadaceae; genus JABSOG01. The sequence continues at coordinate 666 of JBLHHD010000397.1, read as the reverse complement.
TCATTGGTTATTACTGAACCTTCGGTGAGTTGTTCAACTTGTTTACCAGCGCCGTTAAAAAGCTCATTATCAGTGTGACCAACAATCAGTGGCTCTGCCAAACTAAGGTATTTTTCAAAGGCTTTATTACACCCTAAATAAACGCCCTGGTTATCTTTGAAAAAAATCAAATCTGGCGTGGCGTCAATGACTGAACGCAATAATGCCGCCTGATCACGGGCCTGAGCCTGAGCTTGTTTTTTCACGCTAATATCCAGCGCAATCGCCATATATAGCGGTTTTGGATTATTTTCAATGAGTTGCAACCTCACTTCAACCGGATAGGTAGTACCATTTTTTCTTAAGTGAAAGGCTTCAAACACCACCTGCTCTTGAGGGTGCTCGATAACCGGTGACATCATTTCGATAATTTGAATTTTGGGGATCACCGGGCATAGGTCAAAAGGGGTCATTCGGGCCAGTTCAGTCAGCGTATAACCGAGGTTGCGACAAGCCCCTTCACTGACAAAAGAGAACTGGTAATTATCCATATCAAACAGATAGATTTCGTTGACACTGGAGTTGATCAGTTTGTAGACTTTTTCGATCTGGCTTTGTGCTTCTATCTGACTGGTAACATCATGAACAGTGCCTATCATCCTTATTGCCTGGCCCTGCGCATTAACC
>JBLHHD010000396.1:0-3902 GCA_047614605.1 Alteromonadaceae bacterium | reverse complement strand
GTAAACCCGGATGAATTTTATGTTCACAAACAGACATTAGCCTCAGGTCGTCCATCCGTGCTCAGACGTACCCTTGGCAGTAAAGCCATTCAAATGATTTATTCACCTGACTTGGCACACGGCAAACAGGTCGAAGTGATTGATGTTGACAAAAAGCTCAGTGATCGCTTTTCAATTACCGATGCCGAGGTGCAAGAGCTTGCCAAACAAGCCGTCACTATCGAAAAACATTATGGCCGTCCGATGGATATCGAATGGGCCAAAGATGGCGTTGACGAAAAACTGTATATTGTTCAGGCCCGTCCTGAAACCGTCCGCAGTAACGAAGACTCAAGGGTGATGGAAACTTACCAGCTTGAAAAACGTTCTGATGTGATCATTGAAGGCCGTGCCATCGGTCATAAAATGGGCTCGGGTATGGCTAAAGTGCTGGGCGGCATCGAAGACATGGACATGATCAAACCGGGTGATGTCTTGGTTACCGATATGACCGACCCTGATTGGGAGCCTATCATGAAACGGGCTTCAGCCATTGTCACCAACCGTGGCGGACGAACTTGTCACGCGGCAATCATCGCCCGGGAAATGGGTATTCCAGCGGTTGTTGGTTGTGGTAATGCCACTAAATTAATTAACACCGGTGATCCAGTGACCGTTTCTTGTGGTGAAGGTGATACCGGCTTTATTTACGAAGGTAAATTGCCATTTACCATCTTAAAATCGACCATTGACGAAATGCCAGCACTGCCAATAAAAATCATGATGAACGTGGGTAACCCCGATCGCGCTTTTGACTTTGCTCGTTTGCCTCATGCTGGTATTGGTTTGGCGCGACTCGAATTTATTATCAACCGGATGATTGGTATTCACCCTAAAGCACTCATTAACTTTGATAGTCAGACGCTTGCACTCAAAGCTGAGATCAGTGAAATGATCGCCGGTTACGATAGCCCGACTGAGTTTTATGTCACCAAACTGACCGAAGGTATCTCGACCCTGGCAGCGGCCTTCTCGCCTGAGAAAGTGATTGTACGGATGTCAGATTTCAAATCCAACGAATATGCCAATTTGGTGGGCGGACGGCAATACGAGCCTGAAGAAGAAAACCCTATGATTGGTTTTAGGGGGGCTTCACGTTATATCTCAGAAGATTTCCGTGATTGTTTTGCGATGGAATGTGAAGCCCTTAAACGGGTCCGTAACGACATGGGCCTGACCAATGTTGAAGTGATGATCCCATTTGTCCGTACGCTAGAAGAAGCGGCCAAGGTGATAGAATTGCTGGCAGAGCACGGCCTTAAACGGGGTGAAAATGGCTTGCGCGTGATCATGATGTGCGAATTGCCATCTAATGCCTTGCTAGCTGATGAGTTTCTTGAATACTTCGATGGTTTCTCTATCGGCTCAAACGATTTGACCCAGCTAACCTTGGGCCTTGACCGAGATTCGGGTTTGATTGCCCATCTGTTTGATGAGCGTAACCCGGCGATTAAAAAGCTCTTGTCGATGGCTATTCAAACCGCTAAAGCCAAAGGTAAATACGTCGGTATTTGTGGTCAGGGACCTTCTGATCACGAAGACTTTGCCGCCTGGCTGGTTGAAGAAGGGATTGATTCGGTATCGCTTAACCCGGATACCGTGCTCGAAACCTGGTTATATCTGGCTGAGAAGCACAACGCTTAAATCTTGACGTTAGATTAACCAAAAAATGGCACCCTGAGGTGCCATTTTTGTTTATGCATGCTCTGCCTGTTCAACGTTATCAAACTGCAAATCACATAGTCGTTTGTACAATGGCGAACTGCCCAGCAGTGACTGATGATCACCAGAAGCAACAATCTTACCTTGATCCATTACCACGATTAAATCGGCATGAATAACCGTTGCCAGACGGTGGGCGATAATCAGTGTGGTGCGGTTTTGCATTAACTCATTTAACGCCGCCTGGACATGAAATTCACTTTGCGCATCCAGCGCACTGGTGGCCTCATCAAGCAGTAATACTTCCGGATCTTTTAAGATGGCTCTTGCCAGTGCCAGTCGCTGCTTTTGACCACCGGATAATCGCACCCCTTTTTCACCCAGAAAACTGCCATAACCGTTAGGCAATTGACTGATAAACTCATCAGCGTGAGCACGTTTAGCGGCTTCAATTACCTGCTCATCAGTGGCCTCAGGGTTGCCGTAGCGGATGTTATGCCACACATCAGAGCTGAACAACACCGGTTGCTGGGGCACCATACCCATAGCGTCTCTTAAGTCGGTGAGGTTTAGCTGGGTAATATCGGTGTGGTTAAATTCAATCTGCCCTTGCTGAGGGTCATAAAAACGCTGTAACAGCTCAAACAAAGTGGTTTTACCTGCGCCAGAAGGGCCAACCAAAGCGATAACTTTACCCTTGGGGATCACCAGACTAATATTGTTCAGTGCCGGGGTATCTGGCCGTGAGGGGTAATAAAAATCGACCTGTTTAAATTCGATCACCGATTCTTGATTGTGTTGTATCGGCTGGGGATCATCAGCGCCGACAATCATACTTTGGGTGCTAAGCAATTCTAGCAAGCGGGTGGCAGAGCCGGCAGCTCGTTGTAATTCGCCGTAAACCTCGGCCACGGTAGCAACAGACATGGCAACCATGATCGCATAAAAAACAAAAGCACCAAGCTCACCACCGCTCATCTTACCGGCAATTACGTCCATGCCGCCAATCCATAACATCACGCTAATAGCGCTGAAAGTCAGTAATATCACCGCTGCAATCAATAAAGAGCGTTGTTTGATCCGTTGTTTAGCAACGTCAAAGGCTTTTTCTACTTCGCCACCAAAAGCCTTAAGTTCTCGTGCTTCGTGGGTATAACTTTGTACCACCTTGATGTTTTGGATAATTTCACCGGCATAGGTGCCAACATCGGCAATGGCGGTTTGGCTACTGGTGGCCAAAGTTCTGACTTTGCGACCATAAATTAATACCGGGACCATGATCAGCGGCACGCAGCCAATCACTATCAAGGTTAATTTGAAGTTAGTGACAAGTAACATGATAAGGCCACCGGTCAAAATTAAACTGCTGCGCAAGGCCATTGACAGTGAAGAGCCGATAATTGATTGTAATAAAGCGGTATCGGTGGTCAGGCGGGACATGATCTCACCGCTGCGGTTTTCTTCAAAATAACTGGGATGTAAAGCGACGATTTGCTTGAATACCGCAATCCGTAAATCAGCACTGACCCGCTCACCGAGCCAGGACATCAGATAAAAGCGGCTGAAAATACCAATAGCCAGCAGGCAGGACAGACCAATCAATATCATAATGGCTGACTTTAACTGCTCTTGCGAACCCTCGATAAACCCATTGTCGATAATTAACTTAAGACCCTGACCTAATGACAGATTGACTCCGGCAGTTAATACCAGTGCAAGCAAGGCGGCACCAACAATCAATTTATAAGGTTTTAAAAAGGCAAGAATGGGCAGCAGGCTGTTAAAGGCTTTAGTTTTTTCGGCGTCGCTTGGTTTGTCGATAGTTTGGTTGTTATTCACACATATCCTCTTATCGTGTCGGGGGGATAGATAATGTGGTGGTCAGGCGGAGGTTTTTCAAGCTTATTAGCAACTTAAAGCTAATAGCCCAGCTGGATTATGGGCGGGTTGGGCTGTTGAGTATTAGTGAGCGACTATTCCTCGGTGCTGAGGTTATCGGCGGTATCAAAATTGCTGTGCTGAGATCTTTAAAAAGGTATTTTAACGGCTTTACTATTTGGAAATGGATTTTATACTAGTGAACAGTCTCATTAATTCCTCTTCCCTATCCAGCGTTTTAAAATACAAGAGTCAAGAGGTTTATAAAGTCTCGATAAATTAAATACCTACGCTATAAAAGCATTTAATGGTAGAGTCTAGTT
>JBLHHD010000395.1:0-3926 GCA_047614605.1 Alteromonadaceae bacterium | reverse complement strand
AATATTAAAGGGGAATGTGGTTGCGGTGAGAGTTTTACCGTTTAATGTTTGCCATCAGCGAGTCAGCAAAAACTGTGAATTATTTTGAATTATTTAACCTGCCTTTTCAGTTTGAAGTGAAACTGGCGGGCGTATCAGATACCTATCGCGAATTACAGCGAGTGGTTCACCCAGACAAGTTTGCTAACGCCGGTGAGCATGAACAATTGATTGCCGTACAAAAGTCGGCTCAGGTCAATGATGCTTTTCAAACCCTGAAAAACCCCTTGTTACGTGCTCAATACATGCTCGCGGAGCAGGGTGTAGACTTGCAAATTGAACAGAAAACGCTGCAGGACCCAACCTTTTTAATGCAACAGATGGAACTCAGAGAGCAGCTCGAAGATATTGCTGCACTAGATGAGCCAGATGATGAGATTGTGGCTATGGAGCAGGAAATTAAGCAAATCACTAGTCAGTTGTATCAACAACTGATCCCCTTATTGGTGTCCGGTTGCAAAATCGAACTGGAAAATGCCGCCAATATCGTACGTAAATTGAAGTTTACCAACAAATTACGTGAAGAACTCGACAGATTAGAAGAGTCACTACAGTAAATTATCATGTCATTATTACAAATCGCTGAACCAGGCCAAAGTGCGGCCCCTCATCAACATCGACTGGCTGTAGGCATCGATCTTGGCACTACCAATTCATTAGTTGCTGCCGTACGCAGTGGCGAAGCCGCTACACTAGCTGACACTCATGGGGTTGACGTTTTGCCATCGGTAGTCCGTTACACCGAAAATGGGGTAATTGTGGGGGCTGAAGCGCAAGCTTTGGCTACCACGGATCCGCAAAACACCATTATTTCGGCCAAACGTTTTATGGGTCGCTCACTGGCGGATATCCAACAAAGTTGTGGCCCGTTACCTTATTCGTTCGTCGAAAAAGATCAGGTTGTCGCTGTTCAAACCGTTAGTGGTGAAGTGACACCAGTAGAAGCCGCTGCCGAAATTCTCAAAGTATTAAGCCAAAGAGCCCTCGATACCCTGGGTGAAACCCTTGAAGGGGTAGTGATCACAGTGCCGGCTTATTTTGATGATGCTCAACGTCAGGGCACCAAAGATGCGGCTAACCTGGCTGGCTTAAATGTGCTGCGTTTACTCAATGAACCCACTGCGGCTGCCATTGCTTATGGACTAGATAGTCAGGAAGAGGGCGTTATTGCCGTTTATGACTTGGGTGGCGGTACTTTTGATATCTCAATATTACGCCTCAACAAAGGGGTCTTTGAAGTGTTATCCACCGGTGGAGATTCTGCTTTAGGGGGTGATGATTTTGATTTGTTACTGGTCAATTACTTCAAACAAAAAGCTGCTATTGAAGCGTTATCGAACAAACAATTACGTCAGTTTTATGAACTGGCCCGGCAGGTTAAAGAATCACTGAGTAGCGCTGAAACGGTAGTGTTTACCCTGCCTTTGGACAGCTGTGTTGATAGTTGTCAATTGACTCGCAACGAGTTTGTTGAACTTATTAGCCCGCTGGTGAAAAAAACCATTAAGGCTTGTCGAAGAGCGATTAAAGACGCACAAATTGATAAAAGCGAAATTGCTCAGGTGATCATGGTAGGCGGTTCAACCCGTGTGCCTTTGGTTCGCAACGAGGTGAACGCATTTTTTGAACGTGATGCGTTAACGTCAATTGACCCGGACAAAGTGGTGGCTTTAGGGGCATCCATTCAGGCAGATATTTTGGTGGGTAATAAACCTGACAGCGAAATGCTGTTGCTGGACGTTATTCCGTTGTCTTTGGGGCTTGAAACCATGGGTGGACTGGTCGAAAAAGTCATTCCTCGTAATACCACTATCCCGGTAGCCAGAGCACAAGAATTTACCACCTTTAAAGATGGTCAGACAGCAATGATGATCCATGTTGTTCAGGGGGAGCGTGAATTGGTGGATGATTGCCGTTCATTAGCCCGATTTACTTTGACCAATATTCCGCCAATGGCTGCGGGTGCTGCGCATATTCGGGTAACCTTTCAGGTTGATGCCGATGGTTTGTTAAGCGTATCGGCGATGGAAAAATCCACCAGTATTGCTGCTACTATCGAAGTGAAACCGTCGTTTGGTTTAAAAGACGATCAGATTGCCCAAATGATCAAAGCGTCGATGACCCATGGTAAAGACGATATCACCGCCAGAATGTTTAAAGAGCAGCAAGTTGAAGCTGATCGGGTGATTGAGTCGGTAACCGCTGCATTGACTCAAGACGGCGACCGTTTGCTTAATCAAAGCGAGCAACAAGCCATAATCACCACTATTGAACAGCTGATCATTGCCCGCAACGGCAATAATCGGGATGCAATAGAAGTACAGATTAAGCAGGTTGATCATGCCACTCAGGAATTTGCTAACCGGCGTATGGACCAATCTATTCATGCCGCGTTATCTGGAAAAAGTGTTAGCGAAATCTAAATTTTGCGTAGCCCTAGAGCACCTTTAACCGTTTGTGAGGTTAAAGGTTGCTGCTACAATGCGACGTCTATATCGCCCTCATTCAAAGGATAAATACCCAACATGCCACAAGTTATATTCTTACCCCACGAAGTACTTTGTCCAGATGGTGCTGTACTTGAAGCCAGCAAAGGCGAAAGTATTTTGGATGTCGCTTTAAGAAACGACATTATGATTGAACATGCCTGTGAAAAATCCTGCGCCTGCACCACTTGTCATATCATCGTCAGAGAAGGCTTCGACAACCTCAAAGAAAGTGATGAGCTAGAAGATGACTTGCTTGACCAAGCCTGGGGCTTAGAGCCTGATTCACGCCTTGGCTGCCAAGCAATGGTAACCGATGAAGACTTAGTCGTAGAGATACCAAAATATACTATCAATATGGTTAGTGAGCGCCACTAAAACAGATTTGTGAACAATAAAAAGGCCAGTAACATTTTGATGTTATTGGCCTTTTTTGTTGGTTATATTGTTATTTAATGAGTTTGCTATTAACCCCCTGAATTAACAGATCATTTAACTCGCCATCAAAAGCATAAATAGCTTCTTTGTCAGCGAGATAGGGGAATAATTTACAGGCATTAGCTTTGGTTGCCGTGGCGCTGCCAATGTTACGGCCAATAATCACTATCTCTTTGTTTTTATTGTGTGAATCACTGAAATTTTTCAACAAAAAACGTATGGTATGATCTTCTTCTGGGAATGAATAACCGATAAAAACCAGTAAATCAGCCCCACGAAGTTTAGCTGCCGATTTAATGAAAATATTGTCAAAGTAAGGCTCGTTGTAGTTTTGTTCCTGCGATGGCAAGATGATATTGGGTGTATGCGAGTTATGATTGTAATCAATATAACTGCCATTATGATCCTGGCTTATTTCAAAGCCGCCGTTAAGTTTGAACACATTTACTTTATCATTTTGCCAGCTTTTATCGGCAAATTGCTTTTTGTCGATGACCCCACGATTTAAACTGACGTTAGCACTGGTATTGTGGATAATTTTCTCGATAATAAAATCATAATTGGTGGTGATAAAGGTAGTGTCTGCTGTGGCATCAAATAGTTTGTCGAAAAACTGGGTGAAAGCATTGTCGATTTTCACCGTTAGGTTTAGCTCATCTTTATCTACTACGTCCTCAAAACGCTGCTTAATGAATAGTTTCATTTCATCTTCAAGGGCGCTAATTGTTGTTGGGTCAACATAGTTGGGCATTAAACTTGGATAGCGTTTATATATATCAAGGTGAAATTTAATTTCTTTGAAATATTGATAACATTGTTCGTTGTACGAATCACTGTGCTCTAGCGGCTCTACGATAGCCAAATCGTGGGCAAATTTAAAAAAGTTATAATTGTCTTGTTGTGCCTTGAAGTCCTCAATGGCGAACAGTTGAACACCCGATGGATAGTTATTATCCCAAGCTT
>JBLHHD010000394.1:0-3928 GCA_047614605.1 Alteromonadaceae bacterium | reverse complement strand
AAATAACCGATGTCGATAGCCCGCTTTTCACTCATGGCACGTAAAATAGGCTGGACTAATCGGGGATCAGGCTCGCGACTTGGCAATTCGATAGTATCAATAATTGGCAGGTATTTTGATTGATTGAATAACGTGATTTGTTGATATTCATTAAAGTGTCCGGTGGATGCTCTGCAAATAAATTGTGCTGTCGGCAGAAAACCTTTTGATGATTCGTTATAAATAAGATTATTCGCATATTTCGCCATATATTGTGTCATGGTTCGGCTAGCTGCCTGACGCGATATGTCAAAGTATGCCGTTAAATGGCTGGCATTCACTCGCCCTTGCCATTTAACGATCACTTCAATAAAGTGATCCCTTGCTTGGCGCTCTTTGCTCACAAGCACTCCTTTAAATTATCAATTATGATCAAACGTTAATATTTATTTGCCGCCGTATTACCTGTAAGAAAGAAACTGACTGAATACCGATACGCACACAAAGCCCGAGTAACGGTAACATAAAAAGACCACAATGACTACGGCTTTTTTATTACTGTTGGGACCATTCAAGTACCCGGCAAACTCATTGGTTGCCAAAAATATAAACCGGTAATGGGATGAGAGGAGATTGCCCGGTGTCTTAAGAAGACTATAAAAAAGACAAGCTCGATTTGTTTGGCATTATAAATGTATCAATAAAGAAAAAGTCGTAAAAAGGACGGCATTAGAAAAGATCTCGACGTTGACGATTGCAAAGACAGCAGCTCATTGCATTCGGTGTTGGATACCATCAAAAGAGCAAGGTGACCCCGATTAAGATCGGGGCTAGAGGATAGGCCAATTATCCCTTTGGCCGTAGGCTTTAGCACATTAAGCCATCAACCCATCAGCGTCTCCTAAATTATCGCCAACGATAGCCCTTATCTCTTCTGGCAAGCTTTGTATAATATACTCGTGACTCGTGCCACCAAGGGCTGGTTTTTCAATAAACGGCCAATGGCCTGCCAGTGCTTTTCGTTGAACAACACGTTTGGTCAGTTTCAACAGCGTTGCAATCACACCAAGGCTTACGCTTGGCTGTGCTGTTGTCGGTGTTGTTGTCGGTGTAGTCGTAGGTAGAGTTGTCGTTTTTGTCATCGTTGTTTCCTGATTATTTTTAAGATTAAATCGCCCTAATGCCCCCTGCACTGAGGGCAAATGATGGCGGGTTATTAGCTTTTTTATTTAGCGTTACTTTGCTCGTAGCAAATTTCGGTGGCGTTTTTAATGCTCTGGACGATACTGCACAAACCCGCGACATCAGCCCCCGTCATACCAGCCGCATCACCCGACACTTTTGATAGCGACGTCGTAACGTATGTCAACGTGTTGATGATTTGATCGAACGTCTCTTGTGCAGTCTCTTTAACAGTGGATTGCTATGACTCATGATGGTGTTTACCTCTTTTTTTATTGCTATTATTAACGGTTGTTTTTATGGTCCTGGGCTTCGGTTCGGGGTTACAGGTGAAAGCTCAAGCCTTCACATTTATTGCCAATAAATGTCATTGTCCATAATCGCTCTTCGTCACCGACTTTCGCCGTATCCTCTTCAAGCTGCGCAAAAGTGCATAGCTGTCCGGCTTTACGATGAAACATAAACACACCATAAACCAAACCGTCGATCACCGAATGTCACTCGCTGTTATCGACGGTTTTGGCTTTGGTTTTTTGCTCGGCTAATGTCTTTGTCAGCCATTGAGGTTTGTTAAACGTAGTAACACAGTGATCAATTAAGTCTTGTGCCGGGCGGTTGTTACCCTCCCCGGCCACATGAAATGAATACCCTTGGTAATGGCCCGTCCAGGTGTTGCCATCCTCGATAAATGGCAAACTGCCCAGCTGAGGGTCAATCATGTTTTGTGGTGTTTCTTGGGTTTGTTTTGTCACTTTTATTGCCTGTTTAATTTAAATAACGTTGTCAGTCCGTGCCGGGACGAACTCCTTATCGGCCTTTTTAAGACGCCGATCCTTTCAACCCTGCACCATCGCGTTTATATTTTTGAATATCAAAGCGGATCATTTTAAGCCGCTGGATCAGTCGTTCAATCTGGTGCTCAGATACCACCATATCCTGGGTTACCAGCTTTTGCTTTAGCAGCATTTCAAAGGTCTGATCACCTATCTGTACAACCGGCACTTGAGGTTTGCCTCCATGACAGTCCGCTTTCGCCCAGCGTAAAAGACTGATCCGCGATACTTTGGGTCTGGCCTCGTAAACCCCCGGTTGAATGGCAAACGCGTGGGCCGAGTATTGCTGAGCAAACGTATCGAACCCGTTAATTTTGCCTTTACCCAACTGTTCCGCAAACCGCCAGGCCAGCGATAAGATCCCGGTACGTATGGCGATAGTGTCATTTAACTGCGCTGCCGATAACGTCGCATTGCCCAAAGCAAACGAATGATCGGTTAGCCAACGTACAGCAGTCTCTTTCGTATCATCCACAATCAGCTGTGGGTCGTAGTAGTGGTGCTCAGCCAACAAACTCGCCAACGCCACTGGCCCCAGTTTATTCACCAAACAGTCAACAAAACGGGTTTTGATGCGGCCTGCCAGGACAACAAAATCAAAGACTCTGTGGGTACCGCCTATTCCGCTGGCGAGTCGGTAAGGCCAATGCTCACTATTGCTCTGTCGCTGGATTGTCCGCTTGGTGATCCCCAGCACATCACTTATTTCTTTGGTGGTAATATCCATCGATTTATCACTCCAACACGGCTTGCAATACGGCTACCGGGTTTTGATTTAAGATATGGCAGATGACAACAAACTCGCCCACATCCAGCCCTTGAAGGTTTCGTTCAAAGTGACTGATCACGCTGTAACTGACGCCCATCTGCCCGGCAAGATCTTGACGGGTAATATTGGCCTCGTGACGCAGCGGCTTTAAATAGGCCGCTAGCCTTTGATTAAGCAAGGTCGCGTCGAGGGGAAAGTTCATCAAATGAAACTGTTACTACAGTGAGTCAATGATATCTTGCAGGGCGACGGTGGGATTTTTATTCATTGACTGGCAATACAAAATGAATTCACCAACATCCATTCGTCGCCCCTGTTGCTCTATTTTGCCGATGAACGAATGGGGTGTGCCAATCACATCGGCCAGCGCTCGCATGGTCAGATTATTATCGTTACGAAGGTTTTTAAGGTAGGTTGCCATTTTGTCGTTAATGATTGGCGCTTTGGTTTTTAGTGAGGTTGTAGCTGGTTTTACTGCGGGTTGACTGGCTTGTGTTTGTTGGTTCATGGTTATTACTCCGGTTAGCGGTTAAAAATGATTAGCAAACCCTTTGGCTATAATAAATTTGCAATACAAAAGGATTAAACTTTAACTAAAAGATCTATCATGATACTTTACAAATCTCAATTATTTGTGCAGATATTAGATCTATTATTTGCATAGCGCAAGGATTAATTTATGAAAATAGACTCAAAAGCAATTGTAGATCGTTTGTATCAAACATGGGGTAGCAAGACATATAAAGCATTAGCAACCGAACTGATGATCGGCGAAAGCACTGTATCATCTTGGATAAGTAACAGCAGAGTCCCTATGAACGAATGCATCGAAACAGTGATAACACACGGCTGTACACTCGACTGGTTGATATTTGGCAAGCAAACTCAAGCACTTTACGAAACACCTTTTAAAGAAGCTGTAAGCAAAGCCCTGTATGAAGCTTGTCAGATTGATTTAATTACAGAAGTAAAACCAGCAGTGATCAATACACTGGCTAAAATGAGTTTAAGGAAATATCAAGATAGCATCAAAGCTAATAGCACAAAATGCGATATAGCCTGCTAGAGCACCGATCAGTTAAAAATTAATCACCTGGACATTGAGTCAGAAAACTGATCAAATACACAGCATTGAAATTTTTGTTGAGCTTGCTATGACACATCT
>JBLHHD010000393.1:0-3935 GCA_047614605.1 Alteromonadaceae bacterium | reverse complement strand
AATGCCAAGGGGTATTTCATATTAAGTTCAAAGTCGAAAACCAGCTACGTTACAGCAGCAAAGCGATAGCTGACAGTATAAACCTGCCCGCGCGGTGGAACAAGCTATCCCCTTCAAGCAGATCATCAAAAGATGCCTTGTTGTAACAGGGTATCTCTCATACGATGTTAATCAAATTCTCTCGCCTATCGATTAGTGTAGGTACCTTCAAGTAAAAAGGTCAAAATTAAATATTGGTGCTGTGGGCCGGGTCGGTTAAAATTGGGCGTATTACACCGCTGTAGATGCACAGCAGTTTTCATAAAGGATGAGATCATGAAAAAAGTCATATTAGCCGCCGTTACCATTTCACTATTGGCAGGCTGTCAAATCACCAAAAGCCCTACGGGGCGTACTCAGGCGCTGATGTATTCTTCCAGTGATATGTCACAATTAGGTGGCAAGTCTTTTGACGAAATGAAAAAGCAGCAAAAAATACTTAAAGACCCCCAAATCATTCAATATGTAAACTGTGTGGCTAAAGCCATTACTGATCAGGTTGACCCCAGTTATGGCGAAGAAAAATGGGATGTGGTGGTATTTGATTCTGAACAAGTCAATGCTTTTGCCTTGCCCGGCGGCCATATCGGTGTGTATACCGGTTTGCTCAAAGTGGCGAATAGCCCAGCCCAATTGGCGGCGGTTTTAGGTCACGAAGTAGGCCACGTGTTAGCGAACCATTCTAACGAGCGTTTGTCGCGTAATCAGTTAACTAATGTGGGCTTGCAAATTGCCGGTCAAGCCATGGATATGGGCAGCCTTGAAAACAAGAAGATTTGGATGCAAGGTCTGGGTCTTGGCGCACAATACGGCATAGCGATGCCTTTTGGCCGTAGTCAAGAAAGCGAATCGGACGATATTGGCTTGGATTTGATGGCAAAAGCCGGGTTTGATCCCCAAGCCAGTGTGACTTTGTGGCAAGCCATGGGTAAAGCCTCTGGCGGTAAACAGCCGATGGAAATACTCTCTACTCACCCCTCTAACGAAACCCGGATTAATGATTTAACCCACAATATGCCCAAGGCACTAGCGGTCTATAATCAAGCTTATGCGGCCAATATGCGCCCTGATTGTGGGATGTAATTGACTCCAATACAATGATCAGTGAATTGCCCAGTGAATTGCCCATTGAGCTGGCCCCGATTATTACCTGACCAGCTTTAGTGAGTTGGTCAATTACGTTGCCAGTCAATACAACGACTTGTTAAGTGACCGCGAGTGGTTGTTTTATCGACGGTTTTGCACCGTGAGCGAACAGGCACAGCTGTTGTATGTGCGAATGCTGGGCCGTAAGGGGTCGCTGTTTCGCTCTGGTAAGCTGCAATATGATGAAATTGCGGATACCTCCGTGGCGGCTTTGGCCCTTGAGCAGGCGGGGCTTATTACCATCAACAACCCTGCGTTGCGCTGATTGGCAGCTGATTTTTACCCGGCAGTGGGCAGATTGACGTGCCAATCGCTCAGGTTTCCCTGATTTGATTTTGTTCCCCGAGGCGGGTGGTCATGAGCTTGTTTTGGTTAAAGGATCGGGTGGTCGGTTGCAGAAAAACCCGTTACGCTGGATGCAACACTTTGCACATCATGGTATCTCGCACCGGGTACTTCATATTGAGTGGGATAAGAACTAATCACTCCACCACTTGTCAACACACTCAACTACACCTGCATCGGTCAACGCTGTGCGAATATGCTCGCGGTCTTGCTGGTTAACATAAACGCCAATTTCGATACGTTGTGAGTCGTCAATTAAACTTAGGGTGATTAAATCAAGCGGCTTTTTCGGTTTGATCACCGCCAAATAAACGTTTGGCCGTTTGAGGGTATGAATACAAGGTTTGTCGCCGATGCCGCAGTCGATGATCACTTGATCTTTTTTGACGATGATTTTGTCGTGTTGGTAGGTGCGACAGCATACCCGGTAAGTTAAAAAAGCCAGTAAGCCAAACTCTACTCCAGCAAAGGGTAATATCGGCCATGCGCCAACAATGGTCCAGCCGAGGGCAATGATAAACATCGGCGTGGCCATGATCAGCAAAAAGAGTTTGGTTTGCAACCAACTCGCTGAGCGGTTGGGGCGAAGGGTGATGACGGTATTACCGTTAAGACATTGATTAGCGACCATTGAACTAAACCTTGAATGAATACAGCAAACCTTAAGTATAGCCTGACTTTGGTCGTTTGTTTATTCCATCAGGCAGTGTTTGGGCTGCGCTGCAATACGTTTGAGCCAGGCATTGATCCCCGGATAACCCGACAGGTCGAATCCGCCTTCATCGGCCACATGGGTATAACCATACAAACAAATGTCGGCGATGGTGTAGTTTTGGCCGACTAAATATGGGGTTTGGGTCAGTTGTGCTTCCATGACGGCCAGTGCTTTATGGCCCCCTTCTTGTTTAGAATGATATTCGGCTTTACGATCATCGGGTAAACCCAAATATTGATTAATAAAACGGGCGACGGCGATATAAGGTTCGTGGCTGTATTGTTCGAAAAACATCCACTGCAATGCTTTGGCTTGCTCAAAGTGATCCGTGGGTAACAGTGGGCTGTTCTGAGCCAGATAATGCACAATGGCGTTAGATTCGGTTATACAGCGGCCATCGTCCAGTTCGAGCAAGGGCACTTTGCCATTGGAGTTTTTAGCGACAAACTCATCGAGGCGGGTTTCGCCTTTGAGTATATCAACCGCTATCCACTGATAGTCAAGGTTCAATAGTGAGGCTAATAACTGGAGTTTGTAGCAGTTGCCAGAGCGAGTATCACCGTAAATTTTCAATGGGCTTTTCCTTTTAGACTGTAAAATTGGTATAAAAATGAACCTGCCGCAGTGTAGCATTTCTTTTGCGGTTTTGCTGTTCATCACAAAAAAGAGCACCTTTAACGTAAGTAACATTGCTGGACAGTACAACTCAACGTATGATTTGCTCATACGAATCTACAAAATGAAAGAGATAATTGTTATGTCATTGATTAAAAACGCTTTAATGGTGTTGTTGCTGAGTTTTAGTATCAGCTTTAATGCCTCAGCAGAGCTGGAAGTGGGGATTTCGGCCAAACATGAGGGCCGTTATGATATTGCTTTGATGGCCTTTGAACCTTTGGTTGAGCTGGGATTTGCTCCAGCTCAATACGAATTGGGTCAGATGTATTATGACGGTCTGGGGGTTAAAAAAGATATCGCTAAAGCCGCCCAGTTATATCAGCTTTCGGCTCAACAGGGTAATGCCAAAGCGCAGTTTAACTTAAGTACGTTATACGCCGAAGGTATTGGGCTCGAACTTTCGCAAAAAGAGGCGGCTAAATGGCTTAAAAAGTCAGCCAACCTGGGATTAGCCGCTGCTCAATTTAATTTGGCCACCCGCTATGAAAGCGGCGAAGGGGTAAATTTTGATGATGCCAAAGCCTTTTATTGGTATACCGAGTCAGCCGAACAAAATTATGTCAAAGCGCAATATAACCTCGCGTTGATGTATGCCAGTGGCCGTGGGGTGAAAAAAAGTACTTATTTGTCTTATGTGTGGAATACCATCGCCGGTAGTAATGGTTATGAAGATGCAGTGAAAAGCCGTGCCGTTGATGCCCGCACCTTGTCAGTTGAAAAGTTAAAAATGTCACGTAATAAAGTGCAAGAACTACTGAGAAAAATTGAAACAAAACGCACTGACTTACAATAACCCTCCATCCAGTGCCGACCACAAGGTGGGCACTGTAACCCACCTTATTTTTGCCTTCTTCTTATCTTCCCTGGGAGCCTGTCCGAGAATGAGACTCGACTGAGGAAAATTCGGATTTGGCTATTTTTCGCGCTTTTTCCAATTAAATAGTAAAACTATTCGCCTGAAAAAACCGCGAAAACTATCTCAAACCGACTTTCCCTCAGCACTAGCCCTATT
>JBLHHD010000392.1:0-3937 GCA_047614605.1 Alteromonadaceae bacterium | reverse complement strand
AATAGTTGGCGAAATAATCATTCAGCGGCGTTGACTCAGGTTAACCAACCGCTTTAAACTTGACGATCAAAATCGGCAACAAACTCAAATTGGCAAACAATGCTATCAGCATTGCAAAGCCAGTTAACAAACCAAAATAAATCGTTGGGACAAAGTTTGACATGATCAACAAACCAAAACCCAGGGTAATGGTGATTGAAGTAAAATACATCGCCTGACCGATACTGCCGTGACACGCCCTGATAGCCTGCCAGTAGTCGCCTCTTTGACTATACTCATCGATAAAGCGATGGGTATAGTGAATCGAATTATCCACCGCTATACCAATGCTGATAGCCGCAATGGTGATGGTCATTAAATCTAGCGGAATACCTGCCGCGCCCATTAATCCCAAAATAAATGAAGCTGCTACGATGTTAGGGATCAAGGCAATAAGTGCCACTTTAAACGAGCGAAACAGGCCTATAAACATCAACAGAATCGCAAAGAAAACCACTCCAATCGTTAATATCTGCGAACGAAAAAGACTCTGTAACATGTTGTTATACAATACCGCCATACCTGACAGGTGCACCTGTTCAGGCTCCAATCCTAACTCATTGACTAAATGGGTTTTAATTTTTGTCACCAGTTCATTACGTTTTAACGAGCTGTCTGATTCAAATAAGCGAATGCTAAACCGCACTTTATTACCGTCTGCCATCATATAAGGCGAAAATAATCCCTGCTTAATATCCTCTGGCAACGATTTGTACAAAATCGCCAGCAAAAAACTGTCATCAGCCACCTGCTCATTAATTTTACGTAACATCGCCATGCTATTTTCCAGTGATAATACCTTGCCGGTTTCGGGCAAGCTATCGAGGTAATAGTGAATTTTTGCCAGTTCTTTTAATTGATAAGTATTAAACCAATAGCTGGTTGAGGTAATACCTTGCTCATTTTCTTCACCTAAAAATTCTTCTGAGAAAATATCCTCATCATCCTCATCATAATTTTCATCGTTTTCATCAATGGCCTCTTCATCATCATCAACTATCTCTTGTTCAACAAACTCTTCAAAAAATGATTTTGGCGCGTCAATGATCACATCCAGTGGGGTAGTCCCACCGAGCTTACTGTCAATTAAGGCCATACCCTGATAAATCTCGGTTGAATCCTTATAATAATCAATAAAACGGTTTTCAACACTCAACTTGCTGACCCCCCAACCACTAATAATGGTTAAGCCAATAAATACCAATAAAAACAACCAATGAAAACGCTCAACCTTATCGGCCAGATAATGCCCCATTGTTTCAGTTATACTCCCTTGAGCCACAGGCTCACTAGGTTGTATCAACATCAACAGCGCAGGAAAAAGCGTAAAAGACAGCACAAAAGCCACACAAACACCAATACTCATCATCCAGCCAAAATCAATAATAGGCCGTATTTCACTGATAATTAGTGAACTGAAGGCCACTATGGTGGTAAATGCAGTATAGAAACAAGGAATGAATTTAAGTCTTACAGTTTCAAGGATCAGCGCTTGGGCATCCAGTTGTGGCTGTTCGGTTTGCAACTCCCGATAACGAACAATCAGATGGATAGTCAGTGACAAAGTAATGATCAGCATTAAAGACAAAAAATTGGACGATACAACCGTTACCGGCCAATCCATTAACCCTAACAGCCCTACCATTACAATCGCTGTTGCTGTACAAGTGATAATGGGCAAAATAACCCAGCGAGGTTTACTAAAGGCGACCACCAGCAACAAAATAATAAACACCACGATACCAAAGCTAAAAGTCGTCAAATCATGTCTGACAAACTCGATGGAGTCAGCCGTTATCATCGGCACACCACCAAGATGCATTTGAGCCATCACCTGATGCTTGGCAACTAATTGACGAATATTGGCCACCAGCTGCTTTTCGTTGGCCGCCAACTGGATTGAGCGATGAGTAAACTGCTCAGAAACCCGGGCCAGCTCACCAACTTGAAATTCATCCAACTGACCTAGTGAAGCCAATACTCTAAAGGCGTTACGTTCTTTAACCAGCGAGTGAAATACCTCATCCCGCTTAACTGTAACCAACAACGAAGTGGTTTTACCGTCTCGGCTGATCAATAAGTCTTGATAAATAGGGCCGTTTAATAATTCTTTACGGGCCATTTCCCGGTCGGTTTGGGGTTGCCCCAGCGTACGAATACCTTCACTAAGCTCATTTAAGGTCACCAAAGGGCTTTCAATTAAAGGTACGGTTAAAATCGTCATGACCGAGGCCACATTGTCTAGCTTGCCCAACTCCTTGCCAAACACCGCCAAATCACCAAGCACAGGCTCTGAGAACAAGTACCGTTTAGGGGTATAGGTTAAAATAAGAATATCTTCGGAGCCAAAATCAGCTTTGACTGTACGGTAATACTTCAAAGCAGCGTCGTTTTCTAGTACCAGTGAATCGGCAGAAGCATCAAGACGAAATTTAGTGGCATGAAAAGCAAAAAAGACCACAATCAAACTAATGATCAATAAGACTATTTTGGGGGAATCTAGAATGATTTTTTTATAACTGTCTGTCGCTGAAAAAACGGCCACTTTACTCTTCCAAATTTAAACGCCAATTTGGCGCTATAATAACAACATTATAAGGATCCCGTGCGTACGTATGCGGCGAATAAACAATTACAAAGGGTCGTTAACCCCAACTGTGTGTTTTTTACCCAACGATACATTCAAGCACAATAACATCCTTGTAAAACCATGACAAACACAACCAAACGGGTTCATCGCTTCCTAGAGTGCCGAATGGTTTGATAGTGAGCAGCCAGTGAGAACTAAAATTTTCTCAAAGAAGGCAAATTTAACCGATATGTCGGATCATTTCTTTGAGGACATTTCAGACTCATCCGTCAGGAAAAACCGGGTTGGTTAAAATCATTCAGTGTTCTTGGCCCGCACTATGACGAGATTAAGCTGAACACTCGCTGAATTACTCCGCCAGACAGGTAACCTGCTTAACGTTTTACCTTGACTCTTTTGGAACCACTAATACGAGCTTCGATACGACGATTTTCCTGATCCGCCATTTTGCTACTGGCTTTGTTTAACAACCGACTCTCACCGTAACCTATATGATTAACCCGGCTTTTAGCGACATTAAAATGGCTGACCATGATACCGGCCACTTTTTGGGCTCGTTGTTCAGAGAGGTTTTGATTATAAGCGGAGCCGCCCTTGACCGATGTATGACCTTCGATAACGACGGAGCTATCAGGATACCGGCTAAGAAAATCAACAACCCGCTTAATTTCGGGGTAATAATGCGGAGCAACCCGGTCATCATTGTTAGCAAAGTTAATCGACAAGAGTACCGATTCATCCTCTATAGTATAACGACTACAGCCCTGACCATCTACCGCATCTTCCATAGGCGTATTAGGGCAAGCATCCATATCATCATAAATACCATCATGATCACTGTCGAGTCTCGCAGGTGCTGGTGTAGGCGCTGGTGTAGCTTCATATTTAGCCGCTTTTTGACCGAATAAATAAGTCAGTCCCAAATTAACAATCAAATCATTGCTACTGTTGCTTTGCAGTGACTGGGTAGCCAGCGCCTCAGCAGTAAAAGACCACCGTTCGGTTAAACCAAAGCGTTTACCGATACCTAAATTAATTAACTCACCATCCTCGTCATCAGTTGAGCTGCCGATATCCTCATGTTTGATACCACCAATCCCGTAGAAATGATAATCCGTAAAGTGATATAACACATCCAATCCATAAGCATCGGCATTATCCCGACCTTCAAAGTCCCATTGATTAGCAATAAATCGAACTTCCCAGTCAGGGTTATAACGATAACCGATTGCCCCACCAAAACCCCACTCTTCGTCATCACCAGAGCCCAACAAGTGTAGACCACGACTAGCATCTGGATCCAAATAT
>JBLHHD010000391.1:0-3939 GCA_047614605.1 Alteromonadaceae bacterium | reverse complement strand
TTGGGCAATTTTATAGGATGCTTGGGTTCGCTGAGCAATCAACTCTTTAAGTTCATCAGCGTATGACTGAATCGACTCAATCATTAATGTTTGATCACTTTGATGTTTAAAGCTACGCCTCGGGTCCGGCTTAACTTTCTTGAATAATCGTTGCTCTTTGATCAAATGGACGTTGATAGAGTCGAGTATTGCGTTAGCTTGTGGGGTTTTTACGGTGATAGATGATTCGTTAGATTGAGGAGACACGAGTCTGCCATATCTGCCGATAACTTCTTCACGTGACAAAATGTCATTACGTCCTGTATCAAGCCACTTATTAATGTCAATTTCTTCCATACCTGTTATAAGCGCTATCTCTGCAAGAGTCCTTTCTTCATCAATAAATGAAAAACCACATATTTCAATGAGCTTGGCTTTCTCGAAAAAGCTAACCCTAATATCCCCTAGCTCACTATGATCATCCTTTACTATCTCAATTGAAGTATCATTATTCAGATAAACCGTTACTTTCTTAAATACCAACCCTTTAAAAAAAGAAAACTTTCTGTCAAATAAGTTGGCAATGATGTTTAATATTTGGGTTTTTCCACAACCGTTTAGCCCGGTAATAATTAAAACATTTTCATTGGCTGGATAGTTAACGTCATAGTAAAATATCTCAAATAACCCTTCAATCTTGATAGACCGAACAGTAATTGATTCAATTGTCATTTATAACCCATATTTCAGTGTGTACGCTTAATGTTGTTGCAGTAATTTAACAACCACAAAGTAGCAATTGCCCACCAGTAAATCAAGCGGTTATTAGACTACCAAAGGATGATGATAACCCCCACAAACAAACGTTTGCAGGGGTTATGTATTACAAGGGGATTAAATTATTCCTCTTTGGCTTTGGTGGGTTTTTGACCCTTATTCTGACTCTCGCTCTGACCCTCGCTCTGACATTGTGCTACGCCTTCTTCTAGCGCCGATTGGACACCATCTATGTTCGATGCAAGCCCCGCGACCTCTTCGGTGCTCAGGTGTTTTTCGCCGCCTTGTTCATCTTCTTTGACCAGCGCCAGTTTTGACGTGTTACGCAGTAAAGTTGACAACAATTGCAGTGATTCGATAGCTGCGTTTAAAGTATCGACAGCAGTGTCTTTGATTAGTGGATTAGAGTTGCTCATGATTTGGTGCTCCAAGTGATCGTAGAATGGGTGTAAGTGGTTGATTGCTGGTTTGTTCCACAACACAAGGGCGGGTTTTGAGCGGTTGGTTGGTGCGGCATCAAAATGCAGATGACCTTTGACACCCGTGGTGTTAGCTTGTGATTACTCATGATTTTTTGTCCTTTCTCTAATTTTGTAGAGGATTGGATGAATGATTTGAGGAGCTGGCTTTGGGTGTTGACGCACCCTTTGTCAGCGTCTCGGTTTTTTATGCATTATCTTCTTATAAGCGCTCTCCTGTTGGTTTTTTTGTGTGACTGTATAAATCATAGTCTTAAATACCAATTTAGCCACAAAATGAACATGCAATGTGCAAAAAATATCAATTTATATGAAAATCTGATGAAATTTAACACCTTACCATCAGCTTTGATACACAACAGCCATCACATTACCTTCAACATACCTCACTAACATTCAACCTCTTTGCATCAAACAAAAAAACACCTCTCCCCAGTTTTCACATTCATTTCACACCCACCCCGGCAAACTGCATTTGAACAGTTGAACCAACGAAGTGTCGAACCATAACCAAAGGAAAAACCTTATGTCAGTCATTCTTAACAATACATGGTCCAAAGCGGCCTTTTTACTGCTTGGCAGCATTGCGCTGATGTTCGTCAACACCGCATTTGCCAAAGCCGATGCAGCAACAAAACTAAAAATAGTCATGGTGCTCAGTAGCCATGGTCAGGAGCAAGGCGAAAAACAACCGGGATACGAATTTGACGAATTTGCCAAAGCCTATTTGGTATTTGCCGCCAATGGCCTTAACATCGATGTTGCCAGTCCTAAAGGCGGCCCTGTTGAAGCCGACCGTTATGACGCTAATAAACCCTACAACCAAAAGGTGCTAAGCAATAAGGCTGTAATGGAGCAGCTGGCTAATACGCTGACCACTAAAAGCCTCAGCCCAGCAGACTATGCCGCCGTGTTTGTGGTTGGTGGTAAAGGCGCGATGTTTGACTTGCCTAACGATCCGGCTTTAGCGCAACTCATCAGTCAAATTTATGAAAATCAAGGCACTGTTGGTGCGGTTTGCCATGGTCCGGCGGCACTGGTTAACGTCAAACTCAAAGACGGCTCTTATCTGGTTAGCGGCAAAGCGGTTAATGGTTTTACCAATGCTGAAGAGCACGCCTTTGGTAAAAAATGGGTGCCTCATTTTGAATTTTTGCTCGAAGACAAATTAACCGAACGTGGAGCTAAGTTTGAAAAAAGCGCGATGATGTTAAGCCATGTTGCCACCGATGAGCGCTTGGTCACCGGTCAAAACCCCACCTCTACCTCAGCAACAGCCGAGGCGCTGGTACGCAGTTTGGGCTTGACTCCGGTTAAGCGTGAACCTTACCAGGATGAAGCGACTTTTGCGATCATCGCCCGTTTGCTAGATAATGATCACGCTGCAGTTACTGAATTGACTGACAACAGTCAAAACTATCAGCTGCCAATGGTTGGCATGTACGGATTTTATCATGCAAAATTGGCAACGTCAGACAGTCAATTAAAACATGCGCTGGTATTAATGGACATTGCCAAAGCCGCCCTAAATAACCCAACGCTTGACATGCAAATCATTAAAACCCAGCTACAATTGGGCGATAAAGCCACCGCCAAAACCGAGCTTAACAAGCTGCTGGTGAAACACCCAGAGCACAACGAAGCAAAAGCGTTGCTTGGTACACTGTAACCATCACTAAAGACCAATGAACCAGAGCGAAACCCTATGAAAACTGTCGGCCTGAGCGTATTAATTATTGAAGACCATCAGGCCATTGCGCAAAATATTGCCGACTACCTGCAAATCAAAGGGCATGTTAGCGATTATGCTGCTAACGGCAAACAGGGGTTGGCGCTGGCACTAGCTAATCATTACGACGTGGTTATTCTCGATTTAATGATGCCCGGCATGGATGGCTTACAGGTCTGCGAGGCTCTGCGCCAGCAATCCACCGTGCAGTTGCCGGTATTGATGCTAACCGCCAGAGATACGCTCAACGACAAAATGCAGGGGTTTGCCGTGGGGGCTGACGATTACCTCACCAAACCCTTTGCCCTCGAAGAGCTGGAGGTGCGCTGTCTGGCCCTGTCAAGGCGACGTATATTGCAAAGTAACCACCTAATCACCATTGGCGAGCTTACAATCAACCGCCAAACTCAGCAGGTCAGCCGCAACCAAGCCGCATTAACGCTGGGCAGCATGAATTACAATATCCTGCTGATTTTGGCCGAGTCTTACCCGCAAGTGATCAGCCGCTCAGAGTTATGCCAACGTTTGTGGGGTGACGACCCAACCGAATCAGACGCCTTGCGCTCACATATCTACCAATTACGTCAGGTTCTCGATAAACCGTTTGCCACCCCGATGCTTAAAACCGTACATGGGGTTGGATTTGTCCTCAACCGCGGTGAAACCCAATGAAGCAAGCAACTAAACGTAGCAGTATTCGCCGCCGTATTATCGTCCAGTTTTGTTTATTCTCACTAGGACTGTCGGCCTTATTCAGCGCCTATAACTTTTGGTTTTTATATATCATCGAAGACGTATTTATCGAACGAACCTTAACCGCAGAAGCCGACTATTTAAGTGAAGGGTTTGCCAGCGACGGTATTTGGCCCACTCCCAGGCAAACGACAATGGTTTTGCATCACAGCCTTGATACCTTTCCCCCAGAGGTTAAAAGCGTCTTTATTGAAGAACCCTTTAGAAAGGAGTTTTATGGCC
>JBLHHD010000390.1:0-3943 GCA_047614605.1 Alteromonadaceae bacterium | reverse complement strand
GGTGAGTTCGAGCGAAGCGATGGAATTGCTGTTCAATGATGAGCTGCCGGCGTTTGCGAAAATAAAATAGGCGCAGCTGACGGCCTTGGACGTTCGGTTGCCCCTTCGTCGCTTGGTGCATCAACTCTGCTTGGCAGCAGAGCCCACCAGTGCGGGGCTGAAGCACCCGTCGACGGCAAAATCAATTATTCCCTAATGACATAACTCCCATATATTACGCTGAGTAATTACAATATTACGAGACTTAATTGCATCTGTATCTTACAAAAGGTGTCAAAAGGTGTCAAAAGAGGTCAAAAGAGGTCAAAAGAGGTCAAAAGAGGTGCATTAAATCATACCTTGCGAACCGATGTAAAGCATCACTTTGTTAATTATTAAACCATTTATTTGAGTGACATCAACTGGTTGATAAAAGTCACTCAAATTATGCTGTATTAGCTGAAAACACTGGCACTTAATTTGACAAATGGTCACATAAAAGACAACAAAAGGTAAAGAATGTACCTTCTTAAGATCTAGTGATATACCCAAGTAACGTCAAAATACGGTTTCAGCATTTTGAAGTCACTTGGGTATAAATAACAAGCATTTTGTTTGTGTTTCTGTATACTAGCCTACCCGTTAGTACAAGTCACAGATGACTAGGCACTTCTAACTGTCGCCCACAGAGGTTAGGTGCCAGAACCGATAAGGCACACGAGTTAGCCGTTGAAATACACAATAAAAATGAATCGCCATTGGTGAAACTATCATGACTCAAATATCAAAATACAGCATTGCATTACGCTCATCACTACCAGGCAGAGGACGCTGGGATATTGATGCGCTTAAAAGCAACGATATGCTCGCCAAACGCATAAAAGAGGTGTTAACTGACCATCAAGATATTTTTACAGTGACCGCTAATGCCAATACAGGGCGGGTATTGGTGATCTTTCATTGCTACAAACTTTCTGCTGATGGAATTGCTCAAATACTCGAAGAAATCGTCACCGGTCAAGATGAAACGGAAAATTATACCTCGTCAAAAACCAACTTTCTAAAAACCAATGACCCAAAAGCTAAATTCGGCTCTGACCATATCACGCAATTTAGGGTAACAGTTTTGTTTATGGTAGGAACGACCTCCGCGCCGCGAACTTCGTCGAAAACGCAGTGATTGTGTTGACTTTGTCAACATTCGCGCCGAGACGGCACTCCTACCATGCGCATCAAAGTGTTACCCTGTTTGATCGGTGCCCTAAATTCAATCAAATAACAGACAACAACAAATTATACGAAGTCATCAAGCGGGCTGAATCCAATCCCCAGCTACGAAAAAAAGCGTTAAAGTACAGTGTCTTACATTCGACATTAAAGACCTCAGGATTATTGGTGATGGGAATGGTAATAAGCACCGTATTTTCGCCCATGCAAGTGCTGACCAATTTAGGCTTAAGTAAAACCGTCCAGGTTAGTCTGTTGTCCAGCCTCTTTGTGGCAAACAAACTGACCGAAAGTAAAGTCGCCAACCGCAAAGAGCAACTGTGGATTGAATATAGCAGTGAAGTCGATGAAAACTTATCACAACAAGTGATCCAGCATATTCAGTCTTTGCCCATGTCTTATCTCGAAAATCAAAGCACCGAGAAATTAATGAACCTGGTGAAAAATGATGTCGATGCAATAAAGCGATTTCTTGGTTATACCCCAGCGATTTTCACCGAAAAAGCCACAGCTATTGCCATAGGCACCGGGGTGTTATTAGCAGTATCACCCGTCGGGCTGCTATTAGGTTTATTGCCCATTCCTTACATGAGCAAATTAAACAAAAAACAAAAAGAGGCGGTAGCTGAGCGCTCAGCTCAAAGCCGAGCGCTGGATGATGAATTTAACCAACTGATGTCAAACAATTTAAATGGATTATTGACAGTAAAAAGCTTCACCGCTGAGGCTATGGAAGTAGACCGTTTAGACGACATCAAGCAACAAGCGAACCACCACAAAGTCGAAATAGACCGGGCAAACTCATACGATGGCAACGCCACCGAGTTAGTATTTAACTTAGGATTAACCGTGCCGCTGATCTATACCTGCCTCAACGTATTATCAGGCAAAATAGGTATGACAGGATTCATGTTCCAAAATAGCATGTCGCCGAATATTCTCCGTTCAGCCACAGGACTTGAGCAAGGTAAATCTCTGTATCACAATGCTCACTCAGCCTCGACTCGCTTAGACAAATTACTCACCGCCCCCAAAGAACAGAGCGAAGGACAACGACCGGAGCAATTAATCGGCAAGATCACATTCGACCATCTAAAATTTGGCTATCATCAGCAACCTGTACTCAATGATATTTCCATCGAGATTGGCGCAAGACAAAAAGTCGCTTTCGTCGGACCTACCTGTTCTGGTAAAAGCACGTTAATCAAACTGTTATTGCAATTCTATGCCTGTGAGCAAGGTGGTATTTACCTCGATGATCAAAATATCAATGATATTGAACTACAAAGCTTACGTCAGTCCGTCAGTCCGTCAGCCTAGTCAGCCTAGTCAGCCTAGTCAGCCAGGATGCCTTTTTGTTTAGTGGTAGTATCTACGACAACATTCTTTATGGGCGTCCGGATGCCGATCACGAACAAGTCATTGCAGCGGCAAAAGTCGCACAAGCATACGATTTTATTGACGCCCATCCAGACAAATTCGACGCTCAAGTTGGCGAGCGGGGCAATAAACTCTCAGGCGGGCAGCGCCAGCGCATTTCTATCGCCAGAGCGGTATTAAAGCAAAGCCCTATTTTGATCTTGGATGAAGCAACCTCAGCGGTAGACAACGAGACCGAAGCGGCCATTAGAGAAGCGGTGAAACTGATATCCGCAGATGCGACCGTGATCATCATTGCCCATCGCCTGTCGACCATCAATTATGTAGACACCATCTATCACTTTAAAGATGGCAACATCACAGAACAAGGCTCTCATCAGTAATGATTAGATAAAAATGGCGATTATGCGTCATTATGGCGATTGCAAACGGCACAACAACACCAATCATTTGCAGGACACAGAGTGGGGAGTAAACTAAAGCCGCAATTAAAAGAAGCGGTGGCAAAGGAAGCGACAAAAGAAACTATAGACGCTAAAGATATCAACTTAATCGTTGGCTAGCGGTTGGCTAAGAGTTGGCTAGAACTGAATAACGGCTTACCCTTTATATCCAGGGTAAGCGTATCATGTGACCAGTTAGTGAGTTTGTTCGGTGGTTTCGGTGGTAGAGGTATCGGTTGGTGCCTCAGCAGCGGCATTTTCATCAAGTCCAGCTTCCATCTGAGCCTCCAGCGTCATTTCATGATAGATATCTTCAACATCTTCACTAACGCCCTCAACGATAGTTTCAACCGGATCACCACTACTAATACCACCGGCGACTTCTTCACGCAGACTAAAATCCCCCGGGCCTTTGGTATGGGCAAATTGACTCACCAAGCCTTCACCGGTTTTAGACTTACAATATGAATTAGCGGCGACCAACAACAAGCCAACAGGACCTAACGCCACTTTCGCCGCCAGACCAATGCCAGCATGAACCAAACCGGCTTTATATTCGCCCTTGGCTAACAAGCTCGTACCCGGCAACAGAAAGGTTTCACCTGCAATACACAAGGCATCTTTAGCCATGGCTTCTTTTGTTCTTTTTACCGTCATAACGACTCCTAGTAATTAATTTTGTCACAACTTTAAATACTTTAATGTGTTTGAAATGTAAAACTGAGTCATTACACTTGAGCCAATCGACTGAGTCAAGGCATTTATCTAATTTAGCCAAAAATAGCAGAAAAGTGATGAAAAACAACCTTTTGAAGTATCCACTCTAAATCACCGGGTAGCTTACAGCACTGAAGAAATAATTTAAAAAATGACGAATAATGACTTGACACTGTTTTAGGTCATAAATGCCAATT
>JBLHHD010000389.1:0-3963 GCA_047614605.1 Alteromonadaceae bacterium | reverse complement strand
GGCGTCTGCCCAAAAAAAGTGACACTTGGCTGCTGATTGTTAGGTACTGGGTAGTCGATATTCACTCAAACGATATGACAAATAAGACACCGCGTTAATTAAAAATGACAGTGTCCGGTAACTTTCAGTTGATCAGTGCTTTTTAAAACGGCCACTTGCTCAGCCTTAATAAGCCCTTACACGCCAAAATCTTCATCGACAAGCCATTTTAGAATGATACAATCAGACCCCAACTCACCTTTTATATTATTGTTGCTCTTGCCATGATCCCAGTTGTTGGTTACCAGTCAGGTCTTGATGACATCGTTGTCAATTATTTAGAGAAACTCACCACATCGTCATTTAGCGGCGATATCGAGCAGTCCTACGCCAGCCGTTTAACGGTGGCTACTGATAACAGTATTTACCAGCAAATGCCCCAGGCGGTGATTTTTCCGCGCAGTATCGATGATATTGTTTGCCTGACCCAATTGGCCGCTCAAACCCCGTTTAAACCGATCACCTTTAGTCCTCGCGGTGGCGGTACTGGCACTAACGGGCAATCATTAACGCCCGGCGTAGTCATTGATTTATCCCGACATATGCGTCAAATCATCGAAATTAACGTCGAAGAGCGTTGGGTTACAGTGCAAAGCGGTGTGATAAAAGATCAGCTAAATGACTTTTTAAGACCGTATGGCTTCTTTTTTGCCCCAGACTTGTCAACCAGTAACCGGGCGACTATTGGCGGCATGATCAGCACCGATGCTTCGGGGCAGGGGTCGTTGGTTTATGGTAAAACCAGCGATCATATTTTGGAATTGACCAGTGTTTTGATTGACGGCAGTGTGCTGAACACTTCTAAGCAATCGATAGCCCACGCCCAAGAGTTGGCTAACGAGCATTCGATTGGCGGTGGTATTTATTCGCAGGTGATTGAATCGGCTCGCGATAAACGCCAGCAAATATTGGCTAAATTTCCGCGCTTAAACCGCTTTTTAACCGGTTACGACCTCGAACATGTGTTTAACGACGATTTGTCTGAGTTTGACTTGTCGCGGATCATCGCAGGCTCAGAAGGTACCCTGGCTTTTGTCAGTGAAGCCAAGCTAAACATTACCCCGCTGGCCCCGCATAAAGCGCTGGTGAATATCAAATATGACAGTTTTGAATCGGCGTTACGCAACTCGCCATTTTTGGTCGAAGCCAGCGCCACCTCAGTAGAAACCGTTGACAGTAATGTGCTTAACCTCGCCAAACAAGATATCGTTTGGTATTCGGTGTCCGAATATATTGAAGCGGTACCGGGCAAAACCATTAACGGGCTTAATATTGTCGAATTTAATAACGAAGACGGCGATAACCTCAAACAGCAAATTGATAGTTTAGCTGAACGACTCGATCAACTGATCAGTAGCAATCAGGCTGGAGTGATTGGTTATCAAATCACTTATGATAGCGCTGCGATTGGTAAAATTTATACCATGCGTAAAAAAGCGGTGGGTTTGCTCGGTAATACCCCAGGCAACAAAAAACCGCTGGCTTTTGCCGAAGATACAGCGGTGCCACCAGAGCACTTGGCCGACTATATTATGGCGTTTCGCCAATTGCTAGACGAGCACAAACTCGATTACGGCATGTTTGGTCATGTAGACGCCGGGGTTTTACACGTACGGCCTGCGCTTGATATGTGCGACCCTCAGCAAGAGGTATTGTTAAGACAAATTTCAGATCAAGTGGTGGCCCTTACCGCCAAATATAATGGTTTGATGTGGGGCGAACATGGCCGGGGTTATCGCAGCGAATATGGTCCGGCGTTTTTTGGTGATGAACTGTTTACTGAATTACGAAAAATCAAAGCCGTATTTGACCCGGATAATCGCTTAAACCCAGGAAAAATCTGTACACCTTATCATAGTGATGCACAATTGGTCTCGGTAGATGATACCAAACGAGGCGCGTTCGATAGGCAAATCCCCATCAAAGTTAAAGATAGTTTCGAAGTGCCCATGAGCTGTAACGGCAATGGCTTGTGCTTTAACTATGATGTGCAATCGCCAATGTGTCCTTCGTATAAAGTCAGTAAAGATCGGCGTTTTTCACCCAAAGGTCGGGCAGGGTTAATGCGCGAATGGATGCGTTTGTTGAGTGAGCAGGGCGTTGATATTAACGAGCAAGAAACCCAGCTTGGCAAAGGTAAAAGCAGCTCGTGGCTGACCAAGTTTAGCAATTCTCGTAAAAGTCTCAAAAGTGCCAGTGATGATGGACAAACCGACTTTTCTCATCAGGTTTTTGAAGCCATGGACAGCTGTTTGGCCTGTAAAGCCTGTTCGAGCCAATGCCCGGTAAAGGTTGATGTGCCTGAGTTTAGAGCGCGTTTTTTAAACCTTTATTATGACCGTTACAGCCGTCCGGTGAAGGACTATTTTGTTGCCACTATTGAAGGGTTAGCCCCGTGGATGGCAAAAGCACCGACCTTGATTAATGCCTCATTAAAAATGCCGTTGGTCAATACACTCATCAAACAGGTGATTGGTTATGTGGATACGCCGCTGTTGTCTAAACCGACATTAAAGCAGTTGGTGAAACACCGCTATGAGTATCATTATGATCAACTCAAACCCAAATCGGCAGAAGAAAAAGCCAACACGGTGATCATCGTACAGGACCCGTTTACCAGCTATTACGAAGCCCAGTTAATTGATGACCTGTTGTCTTTGGTGGTAAAACTCGGCTATAAGCCGATATTATTGCCCTATAAACCTAACGGCAAACCCCAGCATGTAAAAGGCTTTTTAAGGCGCTTTAGCAAAACCGCCGCCAACACCGCCGAATTTCTCAATGAAGTAGCGGGTTTAGGCATCCCAATGGTGGGAATAGATGCGTCATTGGTCTTGTGTTATCGCGACGAATACAAACAAATTCTCGGCGATAAACGCGGCAACTTTGAGGTTTTACTGGTTAATGAATGGCTTAGGGATGTAAAGGAGCCTTCAGCTAATAAAGAGCCTTTAGCTAAAAAAGAGCAAACAGCAGATGATTACTACCTGTTCGGCCACTGCACCGAAAAAACCGCATTGCCCAATTCACAAAACGAATGGGTATCAATATTCAAACAGTTCGGTTTAAACCTAAACATTGTCAGCACAGGTTGTTGCGGTATGGCGGGTACGTATGGGCACGAAGCGAAGAACCAACAAAACTCAAAAGGCATCTACGCCCTGAGTTGGGAAAAGCCAGTGAGTGAAATCGACAACGATAAAATGGTCGCCACCGGATTTTCGTGCCGTAGCCAGGTTGCTCGTATTGAAGGGCACAAGCCTAAACATCCTGTTCAGGTTTTGTTGGGGCGGGTTTGATTTAAAGGAGTATGCTGGCAACCCATAAAAATGATAAGCGCCTTTGGTTGTTATGGTATTCGGTTAGTTGGGCTGCAAATAAAAGCCAGTCCTATTTTTGAAGCACCCATGTTTAAATGGGGATATATATTGGTAACTTTTAAGATTAAATTATGCGCTTACACATCACGAACCTAGGGAACATTCAACAAGCCGATATTGATATCAATGATCTCACTATTATTTGCGGCCCCAATGGTTCTAATAAAACATGGCTTTCATACGCCATATACCATTATTTTAGTTTCTCTCAATTTGCAATGGCAGGGGCTCGCCACGAATTAGCAGATATATCCCTTGATGATGACAAGACCACGATTGATATTTCAAGCCAAGGTTTCACTAAATTACTGGTCTCTTATTTTGCTACCCTTGAGTTGAAATGTGCTGAAAATATTCATAGCACATTTAACACCAGCAAAGAAACATTTGATAACTTTAGCATAATACAAGGTGACGTGTCGCAAGAAGCGCGATTAAGCCATATAAAAGCACAAGAACTAGTAGAACGCTTTATAAGCGAGCCAATCAACTACTCAGAAGATCTGCTCTGTGTTACCTCAGCGGCTAAAGACAAACAGTTGAG
>JBLHHD010000388.1:0-3968 GCA_047614605.1 Alteromonadaceae bacterium | reverse complement strand
AAAAAACAACGTACAAGTCAAACTCGACCGCCAAACCAGGGTGTTGCCGTTGTCCACAAAAAAATGGACCATCAGAAAAGCCAATCTCAGCCATGTTTTTCTCCGCTATTGTATTATTGTTGATTCAATTGTTGATTCAATTGTTGTTGGTATTGCTGCACATAACTTTTGGCCATCTGCAAATAGTGAAACTGAGCCATGGCTTTTTCGCGACAGGCCTTTGGTGATATCTCATCAAGACGGTCAACCGCCTGCAAATAATCTTCATGACTTTGACAGACAAACCCAACATCTGGGCTAATCAGCTCAGGACAAGCCCCGTGGGTACTACAAATCACCGGAGTACCCGACATTAACGCTTCGGCCATGACCAAACCAAACGCTTCATTTATTTGGGTCGGAAACAAAAATGCCCGGGCATTGGCAAATATTTGGGCCTTGTGATCACCCCAAATCTCTCCCAGATAAACCATCCCTGCTCGTTCTGTTTGTTGTTTTATTCGTTCCACTAATGCGGTATCAGAGTCGGCACCTGCCACATAAAGCGTTCTGCCACAGGCTTGAGCAATATCAATCGCTTCTGTTAGCCCTTTTTGCCCAGCTAGCCGTGCAGTGGCAACAAACAACAAGTAGTCATCTTTACTCTCGCTATAGTGCAACTGAGCCGGATCGATACCATTGTGCACATAACGCTGACGATTAAGGCTTTTAGCCAGATGTTTGGAAACACAAATCCAGTTATCCCGGGCCTTTTCCCTTGGCAATTGCCATACTGCCGGATCGGTATGACAAGTCGCCACCCAAGGCACTTGCCGCCGTTCAAGCTCACCGGCCAACCCAGAGTCACTGCGAATATGATAAATGTCGGCATCCCAACAAGGCCGTTTAGTGTGGCGAACCCCCTGAGGTAATGGCATTACAGGGTCCTTTTCAAGGTAATAAATAACCTCATGACCCAACTCGGCCAGACCCGCCGCCAGCCAGTCAAACACTCGACCACCGCCCGGCCCGCCTTGACTGGCAGGATATAAATGATTGGCATGAAGCGAGATCTGCATCTATTCAACCCAGCCCCGCAACATTAAACGGGGCGTATCCGGGTTGTCGATTGCCGAGCGGGCATGAAGGCAACGGTGGTTATCAACGATGAGAAAATCCCCCGGTTCGAGTAAAAAGTCATAAACGTGTTCGGCCTGGTTATGGCATAATTGGTCCACAATATCCAGTACCTTGTGCATCTCATCAGCCAGTTCAACGGTGTCTTGCGCCAGTGCAGCATCAATAGAATAGCGCCGCCAGAAAACACAATCATCTTTTAATACCGGGTGCCAGCTGATACCGCCCCCCAGATAATCGACGATTTTCCAGGGCACAGGCTGCTCCAAAAGGCGTATCGACTCTTTTGCCCTATGACCTGACTGCCCTTCGCTCACCATCGCCCGAAAACCATGGCTATCGAGTAAACGTGAGCGTCCGCTACCTTTGGGATCAGCACGCACGCATTGCATTGAGACAAAACGTACCGGCACAGGTCTGTCAGCGGCATCAATATGCAGTTTCTCACTGAGCTTGGCACCTGACTTGACCGCTTTGGCCTGGTTATTGACATCTGTCTGAGGTTCAACGTGATGGATCAATTGTGCCCGAGGCGTTTTTTCATCATAAGGCCGGGCGACCATCAGCCCCATCGCCCGGTTTAACGCCACAAAAATGCGATAATGCGGGTCGAATTTCAAACCTTTAACCAAAACACTATAGGGAGGTTGTTGTAACTGGGTGGTTATTTGTTGGTGCAAAGCATCAAACTCGTCCTGGCAGCTTTCACGGATATGATCCCGAACCTTCAACTGAATAGAAGCATCATAAAAGTCTCGATTGGCGTATTCGGCCAGCTCTTGTGCGGCAGTCAATAACTGGTTAGCGGTTTTTTCGGTCACTTTAATAATGGCACTTTGTGGCAATGGTTTCATGTTATCAGCTGCTTTAATAGGCTTGAAAAATAAGAGACAATCAAAAGCATAGCCGAATTTATTGAAAGGGGGGTAATGGAAACAAAAAAAATAGCGATAAATCAATATCTATTCTACGCTTTAAAGCAGCATTGAAAAATTACCTGTCCAACATACACGATTAACAAACGGTATGTGCCAATGGCGTCATCACTTTCGCCCCAGACAGGACAACATTAAACCTAAAGAGAACCTATAATATGAACAAAAGATTGGTTTCATCAACCCGCTTACCAAAGACTTCGCCATTACAATGGGTTTTTCTTGGTTTGGTGGTGGCAACACTGTCCAACATCGCAGTGGCAGCCAACCAATCAAACAATCAGGTAGCACAAGCCTCATCACCCGAGCCCAATACCACCATCAGCACCATAAAAAGCACCACAAACAATGCTGGGCACGAGCACATCGATCACTCAAAACATCAGGCTCAACTCAAATCTGCGGGAAAAATAGCTCAGACCAGTAAGCCCTCAACCTTATCGATACCCAATGTTACGCTGCTAAACGAACTGGGCGAAAAAGTGGCCCTGATGGATGATTTAATTCAGGACAAAATTGTCGTCATTAATACGATTTATACCACCTGCACGACTGTTTGCCCGGTGATGGGTATTCAATATGTCCAATTGCAGAAAAAATTACTCGAACGTTTTAGTCAGGAACACATCGATAAACAGATGCTGTTACTGTCAATTAGCATTGATCCGCTTAACG
The DNA here is from genome assembly GCA_047614605.1 of Alteromonadaceae bacterium. Taxonomy (GTDB): domain Bacteria; phylum Pseudomonadota; class Gammaproteobacteria; order Enterobacterales; family Alteromonadaceae; genus JABSOG01. The sequence continues at coordinate 1,242 of JBLHHD010000388.1, read as the reverse complement.
ATACCCCCCAGCGATTGGCTGCGTTTAAAGAAAAGTTTGGCGGCGGGCCGGGCTGGACCCTGCTGACCGGATCACAAAGCAATATCGACAACCTGTTAAAAGCCACCGGGCTGTTTGCCGCCGATCCGCAAGAACATACCCCAATTACACTGGTCGGCAGCACCCATACAAATCATTGGACTAGAGTTTCTGGTTTAGGTCCTGCCAAACAAATTGCCAGCCTGATGGATGATTTAGCGATTAACACACCAAAGCCTACAACAAACTCAGCCACCACCAATGCCCTCTCATCAGATAAAAACACGGGACAAAAACCGCCAGCGCAACAATATTTTACCGATGTAACCCTCATCAATCAGCACGGCAAACCCCGCCAGTTGTATAGTGATTTGCTTAAAGACAAAACGGTGATCATCCATTCGTTTTTTTCTACCTGTAAAAGTGGTTGTCCGGTCTCTATGCGGTTGATGGCCGGGATCCAGCAGCGGTTCAAAGAACAAATGGGCAACCAGTTGCATATCCTCTCTATTTCACTGGATCCACAAACCGATACCCCGCTCAAACTCAAGGCTTATGCCGAAGAACTCAACGTCGGGCCGGGCTGGCAATTAATCTCTGGCACACAACACAATGTTGATTTTGCGCTGAAAAAACTCGGCCATTATGTCAGTGATATCGAGGCTCACAAAAATACCCTTATCATCGGCAACGAGACCACCGGGTTATGGAAAAAAGCCTTTTTACTGGCCAAACCGGACGAGCTCGACAAACTGATTGCCACTGTAATTGAAGATAAAACCCCCGTCACCGTATCAACACACTGAGGTCAATGTAGCCATTATGCGGTTGTTACCCATGTTGCTCGTATTGCGAGTGTTGAGCCTGTTGCTTGCTTTGAACGTTTACTTTAGTGGCCAGCTATTGGCCGCCCAAATGTCAGAACAACAACGTCGCGGCCAGCAGATTTACCTCACTGGTAAAAGCCCTTCAGGCCACCCTATCCAGGCCCTGCTGAATAGCTCCGGGGCACAGCTTCCGGCCACCCTGATGCCCTGTGTCAATTGTCACAAGTACGATGGCAAGGGTATCCCTGAGGGCGGTATCACGCCTGCTGATATCCGTTGGGTTAACCTGACCAAACCTTATGGTATTAGCCAGTCAGGTGAAAAAAACCGACCGCCCTATACCCCGCGCAACATTAAAAAAGCCATCGCCATGGGCCTTAACTCCGCCAACGAGGCA
>JBLHHD010000387.1:0-3969 GCA_047614605.1 Alteromonadaceae bacterium | reverse complement strand
TTCCACTTTGGTGATGGGGACTTTATTGATAAAGCGAATAATAAATCACCACTTTAATTAAGTAAAGCATTTTGTTTATTTAATAAAAGTTCATCAAAAAAAAGGTGGGTACGGCATCAGCACCCCCCTTCATTTACGGACCCATTAAGGGTATTTCCTGAGCGTTTACAACTCGCCAGGTTTAAAGCTATCGACGTTAATAGCCGCCAAACGGCGTTTTTCGGCATCTTGCAGAATATTAAACCCCGCTTCGCTGATGATGTTTTTCTCAAGAGCACTGTTTATGGTTTGCTCAAACACTGCAAACTTAGCCATTTCTCCGGTTTTTTGTGCCTCGGTTATTTTGCGATAAATGGCGTCGCCTTCGACCATCGCCAAAAACGCCCGCTCCATTGAACCGGTAATGTCATCCTCAGCCTCACCAAGAAAACACAAATGGCTTAAGCGATCACGCATGATCCCCGGCTTGAGCATTCCTTTACAAACCGCCTGAGCGATAGAATCCTCAGGCAGGCGGTACTCAATACCAAAAGGAAAGATCAGGGTTTTTAATACGTTGGCGACTATCCGGTTGCTGAAGTTTTGAAAGTAACCGTCAAATGCCTTACCTATTTCATACAGCGCGGTTTTAAGTGCATAATCAACCAATGGAACATCCGCGACTTGATGACCATCATCTTCAAAACGCTTTAATACCGCCGAGGCAATATAAAGCTGACTTAATACATCACCAAGTCGGGCCGAAATCATCTCTTTACGTTTAAGGTCACCGCCAAGGATCAGCATCGACATATCAGCACATAACGCCAAAGCCGAACTCATGCGAGTCAACTGTCGGTAATAAGTGGCCGTGTGCCCACCGACCGGAGCCGAATTGAATCGACCAAGGGTTAACCCCTGAAATAGGCTACCCACGGCATTACCCATTGCGAAACGGACATGTTTAACCAACAAGTCATCAAAATCTTTTAACCCCTGTTCATTGTCCGGGTTAGCTGCTGCGGCCATTTCGCCCAACACATATGGGTGGCAACGAGTCGCCCCCTGGCCAAAGATCATCAGGTTACGGGTTAAAATATTAGCCCCTTCAACCGTGACAGAAATAGGTACTGCCATATAACCATAAGCCAGATAATTTTTTGGCCCCATCTGAATACCCTTGCCCGAGTGGATATCCATGGCGTCATTCATCACTTCACGGCCCATTTCGGTCATATGGTATTTGGCAATGGCGCTCACCACTGCCGGTTTAACTTTTAAATCAACGGCACCTGCGGTCATGGTACGCATGGCTTCGAGGGTATAAGCCCGGCCACCGATACGGGCAAGTGGCTCTTGCACCCCTTCAAATCGACCAATCGACAGACCAAACTGACGGCGTATATAAGCATAAGCACTGGTCATGCGACTAGCCAAATGGCCCGACGCAGTACTCAAGGCTGGCAATGATATGCCTCGCCCGGCAGACAGACACTCAACCAGCATTCGCCAGCCGCGTCCGGCATATTCCTGACCGCCAATGATCCAGTCCATAGGAATAAACACATCTTTACCGTAAGTTGTCCCATTCATAAACGCCATGCCCATCGGGTCGTGACGATCACCGATGTCGACTCCCGGATGATCCGTTGGAATCAGTGCACAGGTAATACCAATATCTTTTTCGCCCCCGAGCAGGTTATCCGGGTCAAACATTTTAAACGCCAAACCCAGCACGGTCGCAACCGGTGCCAAAGTGATATAACGTTTGTCCCAGGTGATTTTTACCCCCAGGGTCATTTCGCCATTAAACTCCTGCTCACAGACAATCCCACTGTCAGGAATTCCGCCAGCATCGGAGCCTGCTTCTGGTCCGGTTAAAGCAAAACAAGGAATATGTTTACCAGAGGCCAATTCAGGTAGCCACTGGTCTTTTTGCGCTTGTGTGCCGTATTCGAGTAGCAATTCACCGGGTCCCAAAGAATTAGGCACCATCACGGTAACTGCGACACTTAAGCTTCGAGTGGCTATTTGGGTAACAATCGTGGAGTTGGCGATAGCCGAAAATTCAAGGCCGCCGTATTTCTTAGGAATGATCATGGCAAAAAAGCCCTGACTGGTGATGTATTGCCACACATCAGCGGGTAAATCCCGGTCTATGTCGGTAATTTGATAATCATCAATCATGCCAATTAAGGTCGCTACCTGATGATCAAGAAAGTCTTGCTCAGTCGCTGAAAGCTGTGGTTTAGGAAAAGCGTGGAGCTTATCCCAGTCGGGTTTGCCACTAAACAGCTCACCATCCCACCATACCCCCCCCGACTCCATCGCCTCTTTTTCGGTCAATGACAGGGGGGGTAAAATCTTCTTGAAAAAGGCAAAAATCGGTGTGGTGATCCACTTTCGCCGAATATCCGTTACGCCCAATACCACCGCTAATGCTATTAATAAAATTATCAATAACCACATAAGTCAATTCCGCCCGATTTAAGTATTTGTAAGAAAAACAGTTATTTAATACTAAGAAGCACCAACACCTGCTGCTATATAAGGCACTAAACGTTTGATCACCCCTTCAATGGCAATTTTTTCGTTGAAATCCGCTTTGGCGATATCAATCAGTGCCTCACTGGACGCCATGGTAAACACCACGGTACCCAATGTAAAATGTAATCGCCAAAATACCTCACTGGCAGGTAACTCTGGATGGGCTTGATGGATCATGGTAACAAACGTATCTAACACTTGACCATAATGGGTAACAAAAAACCAGCGCAAATGCCCCTGACTATCGGTATACCCCCGGCCCAGCAATTGCAAAAATATCGTGGTACCATTTTTACGAACTTTATTGAGCGCCAACACCGGATCGATAAACACCGCAAACAGCGCTTCCAGCGTGGGTGTCGCTTCTTGACCTTGAAGCCTTGCCAGCTCATCGCTGACACTGGGCACTAAAACCTTTAAGTAGCGTTCCAGCACGGCCTGGATCAGCTCTTTTTTTGAGCCAAAATGATAATTTACCGACGCCAGATTCACTTCAGCTTTTTTGGTAATTTGCCGTAACGAAGTCTCCGCAAAACCGCTTGCAGCAAACAGTTCTTCTGCCGCATCGAGTATCTTTAATTTGGTTGGCCGAGCATCTGCCATATAGTTAAACAACCAGTTTTAAACAAGTGTTTGAAATGTACTTTCTAATCTGCTGATTGTCAAGACATCCGATCAGTACAAGCTTAGGTGGCAAGCGTAGTTTATGCTTGTTATAAGGTGAATTTTTTTGCCAAAACTTGCGCGTTTTTGTATAAATCTCTGTCCAGTTGGGTATACTCACCGAGTAATAATCATAGTCAATTAATATACTCTTAAAGGTAAATTCATGAAGACAATTCGAATGAAGCATTCGCTGAGTGCAATAGTGGTTGGTGCGTGTCTATCACTGACGGCCTGTCAAAAAGCCGAGCACGACACTGCACAAACCACAGTAAAGGGCGCAGCTGATAGCGCATTAGCCACCCCATTAGGTAAAGCCACCGTAACCGAAGCCAAACAATTTGTTAAAGATGCTGAAGCACAGCTAAGCAGCTTGATTGTAGAAGTCAGCCGTGCCGACTGGGTTCACGCCAACTTTATCACCGATGACACCACCAAACTGGCTGCAGATGCTAACGAGAAATTTACGGCTATTATCGTCAACCTAGCCAATAAGGCCGCTCGATTTAACGGCCTCAAGCTCGATTATGATACTCACCGTAAGCTCGAAAAATTAAAACTGGCGTTAGTGTTGCCAGCGCCACAAGACGCCGCCAAAAATACTGAACTGGCTGGTCTTGTTGCTGATTTAAGTGGTATGTATGGTAAAGGCAAATACTGCCCACCGGGTAAAGACAAATGTTTGGCGCTGGGTGATATGAGTCATACCTTGGCGACATCTCGTGACTATGACGAATTATTAGATGTTTGGCAGGGTTGGCGCACCATCTCCCCGCAAAT
>JBLHHD010000386.1:0-3973 GCA_047614605.1 Alteromonadaceae bacterium | reverse complement strand
GCCGAGAAATCAACAATGTAGAAGATCAATTACCCGAAGGCACAGAGCGCCCGGTGATCACCGAAGTGAGCACCGCCAACGCCTTTCCCTCTGCCACAGTGGTGATCACTGGTATCAGCGATGATAAAAACCTCCACCGTCAGGCCCGTACACTCGAAAGAGACCTTGCCCGACTCACCGGGGTTGACCGGGTTCACCCCACCGGTTTGCGAGATCCAGAGATCCAAATCCAGTTTAATTTAGATAAAATTCAATCATTTGGTTTGTCCCCCGTTGCCATAGCCAACACCGTACGCGCTTATTACACCGATATCGCCGCTGGTACGGTACGCATTGCTCACGAAAAATGGTCAGTCAGGGTGCGCGGCGAAACCACCGACCCGGATGTACTGGCTCAACTGCCGATACTTAACGCCAGCGGCCACGAAATTCGCCTTTATGAGGTGGCCAAAGTGGTCACCAACCGCAGCAAAGCCAGTCAGTTGGTGCGTTTTAACCGCAAACCAGCGGTGTTATTTGCCGTCATGAAACAAGCCGACGTAAACACCATTGCACTGGTCGAACGCATCAGCGATTTTATCGAAGAACGCAATCAATTTAGCGCTCAACTAGGTGTCAGCTATGCACTGGCAGACGATCAAACCGAACTGACCCGTGCCGCCCTTAATATCATGCAAACCAATGCAGTTTATGGTTTATTTTTGGTATTGGTGGTGACCTGGTTATTTTTGGGCTCCAAAGTCAGCTTCTTGGTCACTATCGGCATCCCCTTCACATTGGCAGGTACCTTTATCGTCCTGAGCTTGCTCGGTCACACGCTTAACGCTTCTGTTTTATTAGCGATTGTTATTGCGCTGGGGATGCTGGTAGATGATGCGGTAGTGGTCGTCGAGTCAATCAACAACAAACTGCGCCACGGACATGAGGGGATCAATGCCGCCTGGGCTGGCTTATCAGAGGTTATTGCCCCGGTCACCTCCTCGGTATTAACCACTATGGCGGCATTTTTACCGCTGATGTTATTACCCGGCATTCTTGGCAAGTTTATGCTGGTGATCCCGCTGGTCGTCACGATCTCGTTGGCTATCAGCTTAATTGAAGCTTACTGGATGTTGCCCGGGCATTTAATAGCCGCCAAAATTAACTATAAAAAGCGCTCAAAATTCGATTATAAACGCCAACACGTATTACATTTGTTGCGGGTAAAATACGGCAAAACGCTGTTAAGGATCATGCGTCACCCGAAAAAAACCATGACCGCGATGGTCTTTTTAATTGCCGCTGCCGCTGGTGCAATCGCCGCCGGAGCAGTACGCGTCGATTTTTTTGCCGCCGACAATATCCGCCTGTTTTATATTAACGTGACGATGCCACCATCGAGTTCACTGCAAAAGACCATCGATAAAGTACTCGAAGTTGAAGAAATTGCCCAACAAACATTAACTGAAGAAGAGGTACGCTCGGTGGTCAGTTATGCCGGGCAAGAGTTCACCCAAATGGCGCTGTCTTTTGGTGATAACCGGGGCCAGATTTTAGTCAGCTTAAAACCCAAAGGGCGTGATTTACGCAGCATTGAGGAGATCATCGAACAAATCCGCCCCAACCTTGACGATGTACTGGGGGCCGCCAATATCTCATTTTTAAAACTCGCCACCGGTCCCCCGGTCACCAAAGCCATCAGCGTTAAAGTCCGTGGCGACGACTTTAAAGCCATTCGTATCGCGGCCACTGCTTTACAGCGTTTTTTAGCCAGTGATGACCGTTATTCTGAGGTCACTGACGATGACAGCCCCGGCAGCAACGGCCTGACATTTACGCTTAACCTCAACACAATCAACCGCTTGGGTATTACGCCGGGTGATGTGCAGCGCACCATCCGAATGCTGGTTGATGGTGAGATGGTGAGCTTCACCCGTTTTCAGGGCACCAAAATGACCATTAAAGTGATGTCATCCCAAAGTATCAACAATCAGTTTGATGATATACAGAGCCTGCTTGAGCTGGCTATTCCCACCCCTGCGGGCAACAGTGTGCCACTACGCGAGCTGGTCATAATGAAAACGGGCAAAGTCAAAGGCAATATTCGTCATTATGACTTTAAACGCACCATCACTGTTGAAGCTGACATAGACGATTTGCGCATCAATACCGTCGTCGCCAATCGGTTGTTAACCGAACACTGGAAAAAAATTGCCGCCCAGCACCCGACGGTGACACTGGATTTTTCGGGCGAGCTGGATGATATTCAAGAAAGCATGGATTCAATTGGGGTATTGTTTTTGTTTGGCATTGGTTTGATGTATGTCATTTTAAGCACCCAATTTCAGAGTTATTTTCAGCCGATGATGATTTTGGTCAGTATTCCGCTGGCGTTTGTCGGTGTCACCCTAGGCTTGATTGTGTCAAACAGTCCGCTGAGCCTGTTTACCATGTATGGCATAGTGGCATTAGCCGGTATTGCAGTAAACACCGCCATTGTGTTGATATCGACGGCCAACAACAACCTCAAAAAAGGCATGAGTTTGCTCCATAGTATCTTTTACGCGGCCAGAAGACGCCTGTTGCCGGTAGTGATCACTACCTTAACCACGGTAGCGGGATTATTCTCACTGGCTGCCGGTTTTGGTGGCAGTTCATTAATTTGGTCACCCGTGGCAACGGCAATTGTTTGGGGATTGATTTTCTCGTCATTTTTGACGTTGTTTGTGATACCGGTGTTGTATCAAATGGTGATGCAACGCACAGTGACAAAACGGCAAAGTGGTGAGCACGATCCGTTTTAATGTAAGATAAGCATCTCACCCGAACCCGTATTGCACAACGGTTTTGTTTGTAATGACCTTAAAGAGTAATGTTCAACCACACGATTAAATTGACGGATAAACAATGACGCGCTTGTTTCTATTTTACTTTTCCTCTACATTACCCGCTACATTAACTCAACAACCATACAATATTATGCATACATTCAATTGGGTCATGTTTATCATGGCTTCATTACTCACCGTAATTGCCACTATCGTTGTACTTTATACCTACCGCGATTATAAAACCAAACAGACCGTCACCTCCAGCCCTCACAATACTGATGGGAGCATGGCACAAATCATGGATGCCATTGCCGTGGTGGCAGACTACAAACAACAATTTACCAACTCAAAAACCGCCAACGAGTTCATGCAAAATGGTAAAGAAATGGATAGCGCCGTAGAACAACTGCTAGCAATCGCCAACCCACAACCGGGTGATACACCGACTGATGGTAAAGTGAATTTTAAACCACAGTGATATCGCTAAACCACCAAGGGGTTTTATTGTGCTCGGCCCTTTACAAGTCTCACTAAAAGGGTCTAGCCATTGTGTTGCCATATCAACAAGTAATTGTCTCAATGTTGCCATGACTTTTCCCTTTTATTGTTGTTGACTACCCTTTAGTTATTTTGGGACCAATAAAAACAATATCAATTGAATCCCTGCCAGCAAGTATAGGCCATTGAAAATGCATTCTGACCTGTGGCGTTTTTATTTTTCCATGAAAAGGATATAAGCAAGATTCGCCATTAATTTGTGGGTTATTAAAGGTCAGTGCCGTTTTAAATTTATCTTTATTTGTTTGGGACTCATCAGTAAACCAGGCTTTTTCGCCTGTAAAATGCAGCGTCAATAATTCATTGGTTTGAGCCGTATGGTGACCCTGTACATCTCTGCTCGCCAAATACTCGGTCAATACCCGGCACAATTCACCTAACCTTCCATAGACCGTAATACTAAAAGGCAAAGGGGCTAACTGCTGGTAAATATCATCAACAAAGTTCAAATTGGCATATTTGACTTTAAGCGCATCTACAGCTGCCTGCCAATTGGTTGGTTTTGGTGTCGCCGCCTCAGCTTGTTGTAGTAACGCGTCATACGTCCAGACATTCTCAACGTGATAGTGACCTAAAACCTCTTCGGCCAATCCATGTTGCACAGC
>JBLHHD010000385.1:0-3975 GCA_047614605.1 Alteromonadaceae bacterium | reverse complement strand
AAGCACCAAAGCAGGGTTTAGAGGCACCCATGGCAAAACCAAAGCTAAGACAAAGCGCAAGAACAAAAAGCGGTGATATGGCACTTTTGTAGATTATTTGTTGGGGTTATTGGTAGGTTACATTCGTATCTCGTTAAACCCAGCCTGTTTTGATAGCTAATACCGTTTACATTAAATTAGTGGTCAGTCTTCTCTCCGCTTTCGCGGCACAGAGGCTCCGCTGTGGCCGATCCTATAAGTAGAACAGCCAATTAATGTAATTGGTATAATCCTCATATGATAAAAAGCGCCCAAACTACGGGCGCTTTTTGCGGTTTGAGCCTTTTTAAGCTTAACCGTTAGCTTGTTTCATACACTGTTTCATACATTGTCCAGCGCAAATTTCGCTGGCATTCTGAATACCGTCAATGATATTTCGTAAACCTGTGGCCTGAACAGCACTCATGTACGCTGGATCATCGGTATCGGTTATTTTATCCAACGAATTGCTGACATAAGCAAGGGTGTTGATGATTTGGTCGAGGGTTAGCTCAGCGGTATCTTTTACCAGTGGGTTTTGATGGCTCATAATATGACCCCCGCATTGGCTTTCGTCATTGTTACGGTGGCTTTTTGAGCGGTTGATGGGGCTTGGGTCATAAAAAACATGACGCCGGACGGGACTTGTGTTTTAGTAAATACAGTCATTTCAGTTGCCTCTTTGTTCTGCGCGAACAGTTAGGTTTCAGTTATGGTTAGCGGGCTTGAGGAGATTGCCATCTCTTTGGGCCTGCGATTTGTTTAAATTGCAATGTTTGTATATCTTCTTGGTTGGTTTTACTCCTTTATTGGTTGGTGTTTGATTAATTATAGACCTGTTTGAATATTTATCCAGCCTTTATTGTGGCTAAATGGGTTTATTTTTGAGGTTACAATGTTAACTTGTACAACCGCCAAAACCAACTCTATTACCCCTTTGTGTTTCCCATTTATGCTTTGTTTATTCGTTGTGCTTAAGTTATATTGCCAAAGTAATTATTACTTTTTAAAATAAAGTGATTATTGAAAGATACTCAAGTTATTAAGGTGCTATATAAATGGCTGACCCAACCAATCCACACGATAAATTCTTTCGTGCTTCGATGCAAAATGCGCCTGTAGCACAAGCGTTTTTCGAACATTACTTGCCAACATTAATCCGTGATGCTTTGGATTTAAACAGCTTCAAGCTAGAAAACAGCACTTATATCGATGAGAACCTGCAAGAAACGATCAGCGATCTGGTTTTTACCTGCCGCTATAACGAAGAAATAAGTGAGGGTGAAGCCAAAGTGTCGCTGTTGGTTGAGCATCAATCAACACCCGATCGGCTCATGCCCTTTCGTGTGTACCATTATATGTTTAACATGATATACACTCTGTTAAAGGGCCGTGAAAAGGAGCAACGCCATGATAAATTACCCGTCGTATACGCACTTGTTTTTTATCATGGCAAGCCAACACCTTACCCCTATTCAATGTCGCTGGCAGATTGTTTCGACGACCCACTGGGTATCATGAGTACTATGTTTAACAACCCAGTCCCTCTCATTGACGTAAATCAGGCCAGTGATGATGAGTTTAAACAGCAGCAATTACTTGGCATCATGACCAGTGCGCTAAAACATAGCAGGGATAGAGATATTAAACGTTACCTTAAGTGGCTAACACAAAGGTTGAATTCAATGGACTTAAGCAAGGATTTAGGGCTAAACTTCGTTAGAACGGTATTGAATTATTTACTTAATGTAGGAAATACCGCTGATATTGAACAATTTATTAAAGGTGGTCAACGATTACCTGAGCCGGTACGAGGTGAGTTTATGACAATAGCAGAAAAACTACGCGCTATGGGCGCAGAAGAAGGCAAAGTAGAAGGTATAGAAGAAGTGGCGAACAGCTTACTTAAAGAAGGTGTTGAGCCTAGGTTCGTAGCACGAGTTACCAAGCTTGAGTTAGCTGTTGTTCTTAAGCTACAGGCTCAACTAAAGAATTAACATACATCTGGTAGGCAAAAACTTATTCGACGAGCACAGCGAGGTTAAAAAGCAGCCCCAGCTTGGACAAGGGTCATAACTAAACCCAGCTCCCACGTAGGGGATCAATTTGTCTTTTGCCGCCAGTAAATCTGCAAAGCGTTGCTTTTCTTGTTCGGTTTTTAAAAATCCCAGCCCCCATACTCCAACTATTTTTATTCCGTGCGTTGATTATATCGGCATTGAGATCACAGTTATAAATTACGGTTTTAGTTACTAAACGATTTACTTAAACAAATCAGCGTGGGTACCTGTTCGCTCTAAAATCAGCGAATCATCCGTTATTTTGTAAATCAATAACCAGTCAGGGGATAGGTGACATTCTCGGCAACCCTTAAAATTACCCATCAGTACGTGATCTCTATACTTGGTCGCCAAAGGTTGCTGGCTTGCTAGAGTGATCATTGCCCCTTTTAATATTGAAATATCTGCACCACGCTTATGCATTCGTCTACTGTCTTTACCAAATTTGGTAGTGGTTATAATTTGCAGCATGTTAAGGGGTGTCTTCAATTTCATTATCAAGCCAGGCAAACACATCTTCCAGTGAGTCGTGTTTTACAATATCCTCACCTTTATCAGCTTTAGCAATAACCGCCTGCGTTTCTTCATTTGGTATGCTACCAGTGCGATCTAAACGTCGTTGAATAGATTCGATAACAAAGTCCTTAATCGTTTCACCTTTATGAGTAGCTGCATGTTTTAATAATGTATAGAACTCCTGTGGAACATCGACGTTTAATCGTTTTGTTGAAAGTGCCATGGTTACCGCCTTCATTTACACATTTATTAGAATTCTACTCATTTACTCATCTATTGTATAGCAAAAAAACACACCAATAAGACTGCAATCAATGTTATGCAAACCTATGCATAATATGCACTGATATTATGTAATGATTATGCAACGCCATTTCTACCTAAAAAACCATCAATGTAGGTCATTTATCAACCAAATCCCAACTAATTTACCCAAGTTTAAAAACCCGACTTTGCATACGTATCCATGCGCTAAATCATAGACAGTCACCTCAATTAAGATTAAGTTAATAACCGTTGCCAGACATCAACAGGTTCAATCGTTAAAAGATCGCCCACAGGGCTTAAACCATCACGACTGGCCCTGTCACATAAGCGTCACAAAAAGACGTTATGGTGTCTGTGAATTACCTTTTGACAACGCTGTCATTTTTCTGTAGATTAGCGTACAAGAATAAAAAACGACCTGTTGTACAGGCGTTTAAATGACCACTTTATCAGGATAAAACACCATGAAAGATAATGCGTTAAGCCTGTTGCCAGCAGCAGAAGCCGACACGGTACTGATGGCTAATCATGACGATATTTTCAGCGTATTGGGAATGCACCCGCATCCTTCTGGAAATGGCCTGATTGTACGAGCTTTTTTACCCGGTGCCAGCGCTGTTGAGGTGATTTCGAGTAAAGACAATAAAAAAGTCGCTTCATTGACTATGGTTAACCCGGTAGGCCTGTTTGAAGGTAAAGCTGGTCGCAGACGTAACCCCTTTAGCTATCGTTTACGGATAGTATTCTCTGACCAACAAATAGCCACTACCGCCTCGGCAAAATCAACAAAAATTGACAAAAACGACGCCATTGATATCGAAGACCCTTATCGCTTTGGCTCGCTGCTTGACGAACAAGACGTATACCTGTTTTGCGAAGGCACCCAGGAAAGAACCTGGCAATGGATGGGCGCTCATATACGCACCGTTGACGGGGTGACCGGAATGCACTTTGTCGTCTGGGCACCCGATGCCGGACGTGTTTCAGTCGTTGCTGACTTTAACCTTTGGGATGGTCGCCGTCATGTGATGCGCAAACACCCGGCTGCCGGTTTGTGGGAGATTTTTATCCCCGGCGTAGGTGCCGGACAAAGTTATAAATACGAAATGACCGG
>JBLHHD010000384.1:0-3977 GCA_047614605.1 Alteromonadaceae bacterium | reverse complement strand
GTAACTTGTTCATGCCTTATCGTAGGAACGACCTGAGTGCCGTGATAAATGGCGCAGCCATTTCAAAGGATGCACCACCTTTAGACCAGTTCGCGCGAACGGCCCGATTTCGTTGCTTCGCTTCTACCGCTCCACAAGAAAGCCCCATATATTGAGCTTAGTCACCAAATGGCGCTGAATGTGCAGCGCCAGTGACATTACCTGGCATGATCTCAAACAATTCAACATCAAATACCAGATTTCCCGCAGGAGCACCCGGACGCGGGCGTCTACCATAACCCATGCGGTAAGGCACCCAAAAACGATATTCATCACCTACAGACATATATTGCAACCCTTCTCGCCAGCCTTTGATCACCCGGCTTAGTTCGAATTCGAGGGTTTTATTACGCAGTACCGAGCTGTCAAACATTTTTCCATCGGCGGTCCAGCCGCTGTAATGGACCCTGACTTTATTGGTTTTGCTAGGCTTTTCGGTATTCTTGCCTTGTTTTAAGATCACATACTTTAAACCACTTTTTTTCACAATGGCATTAGCAGGTGGAGTAATTAAATTGGCGGGTGCAGGTAATGGATCAACCTCCTCAATCACCTCAATATCAACCGTATAATTGCCATGCTCCATACCTCGCCAACCCGGTAACATCAATTTGGCCGGGATCCACCAGCGACGTTTTTCGCCTAATGGCGTGGCTTTCATTGCGGTTGCCATGCCCGGTGTCATGCGCACAATCGTTTGGGGGTCTGAGACGTCATAACCATCTTCCTCGGCGTTAAACTGGGTTTTGCCGTTAACGCTGGTCCACCCAGTCGAAAGGCTTTTCACAAACTGTTTTTGCACCAAACGACCCATGCCTTTTTTTATCACAATATAGTGAATGCCATCATTGATGGCTACCGCATCCGCTGGCGGTTTTTTTACATTCTCTGGTGGTTTGGCATCCAATACAGCCCAAGCATTTATGCTGGACAGCAATGCAACCATCACCAACCCTATTTTTAACCATTTCATTTTGTTAATGCTCCCCGATATCTGTCTTAATCTAAATGACGGATCATAGAATAAAAAACGCCCCCTGAGCCACAACCCTAATCTGTTTCATCGAGATGAACCAGAGCTTATTGATTAATAAGCCTTAACGCAAACTCGTCATAGTGTCCGTCCTGGCTAGAGCGCCATATGGTTAGAAATCGCTCACCAGCGAGAACTAAAATTTTCGTAAACAAGGCACATTCTTTTGGCTTTAGTCATTCTAAAGCAAAAGGATTTAACGCCGTTTGCGGACATTTTAGACTCGTCCTTGGCAATGTCTAAAAATCGTTGACACTACCACAAAACCTTTTGTTGCGAATTCACTTTTTGTTCATCATTAAACCAGAACATTCTCAATTTTTAGACACTCTGGTGAGTCTATTTTCTAACCATATGGCGCTCTAGGAGCCTGTCCGAGAATGAGACTCGACTGAGGAAAATTCGGATTTGGCTTGGTTCGAGATGTCGATCTTCCACGCTTTTTCCAATTAAATAGTAAAACTATTCGCCTGAAAAAACCGCGAAAACGATCTCAAACCGACTTTCCCTCAGAACTACCCCTATTCTCGGACAAGCTCCTAGTACGAACACTAATTATAGTCACAACTACAGGAGGGTAAGGTTATTTTCTAAAATCAACGCTCGATTGAGCAACAAAATAAGCAAACATCGCATAAACGGCGGTGTTTTGCTTTAATGCCTGCTGATCAACTTTATCAAGCGTGTCATTTTCGGTATGATGATAGTCGAAATAATCCATGCCGTTCGCACTAAAGTTCATTGCCGGCATTCCACCACTAACCAATGAGCGCAAGTCTGAGTTTCCTTTAGCATCATTACGCGGATCAAGGGCTACGCCCAAGGGGGCAAGCAATTGAGCCAGCTCTCTGACTGCATTAAGCGACTGTGCGCCAACACCGGGTTTCATGCTGTAAACCCGGCCATTGGCAAAGTCCCATTCGGCACCGATAAGGTGCTGACTCATAATGCCTTCGTTACGTAACATATATTGCTTTGCCCCAACGAGACCAAGCTCTTCACCGGCAAACAAAATCACCCGAATAGAACGTTTTGGCCGTTGTGGCAAGCGGGCAATTAAAGCAGCCGCTGCCATTGTCACACTCACGCCAATCCCGTCATCAATGGCGCCTGTACCGACATCCCAACTATCCAGATGAGCACCTAGAACAACATATTCATTAGGGAATTCACTGCCGGTGATCTCACCAATAACATTGGCTGATTTGATGGTAACATCGTCCTGACGCTGGGCAATAAGCTTAAGATAGACTTCTACTGGCTTACCCCGTTTAACCTGCCTCAATAACATGTCGGCATCCGGATTCGATAAAGCCGCAGCCGGTATTTTCTTCACCCCCTCCTCGTAACGCACCACACCGGTATGGGCAACCCTGTCATCATCAGTACCAACCGAACGAATAAGAATACCAACGGCTCCTTTTTTCGCAGCAATTGACGCCCCACTCACTCGGGCCCCAACAGCAGGGCCATAACCTTCACCATCAATATGGCGGCTCATTCGATAAGAAATAAAAGCAACTTTACCTTTAAGGCTGCCACCTTTGGCTGCTTCCAGGTCAGCTAAAGTATCAAAGTGTGCCACGGGTGCCTGAAGCCCTTTTTCACCGGTGCCAATACTGCCACCTAAGGCTATTAGCACCATTTTTTGTGGGTAAGGCGCAATAATGCGAGCTTGAGCTTCACCTCTTAACCATTGGGTATGGGTAACTTCTTCGCTCCAGGCTTTGTCGAATCCCAGCGACTGCATTTTGGCTACTGCCCAGAGCACCGCTTTTTTATCCGCCGGGGTGCCCATCATTCTAGCACCCACTTCGGTGGTCAGTGATTCATCAATATCATAAGCTAATGTTGAATCAAGTGCGGTTTGTTTAAGGGTTTGAATTTCTTTAAGCTGACTGTCATTTAGCTGGTCAGCCCAAACCGGGGTCAATGCCAGTGACAAAACCAGACCCAGGCCAATTTTCTTCAATAATTTAGGGTGCACAAGGGCTCCTGTTGTTGATGTGATAAGAATGTTGGTGAAGATAATCAATGGAATAAGCGTAAAAAGCAATTATTTTATCTTTTGACCTTTACACAAAGACAAGCATCAAGGATCATCAATAGTCATTTACCCGGATCGCAGGGCTTTACTTTGGTCAAATTAACACAATATAGTCATGGAGCCGGTTGCGGCTGTAAAATCTCTCCTAAAATACTCGATACTATTTTGGCCAGCCAACTCCCACCGGGTAACGATGAAAACCTGATTGTTGGTAATCAAAGCCGTGACGATGCAGCAGTTTATAATATTGGTAACGGTCAGGGCATTGTGAGTACCACCGATTTTTTTATGCCGATAGTTGATGATCCTTTTGATTTTGGCCGGGTGGCCGCGACTAATGCACTAAGCGATATTTACGCAATGGGTGCCAAGCCTTTGATGGCTATCGCTATTTTAGGTTGGCCGATAAAACTATTAGCCCCCGAAATTGCTCAGCAAGTGGTTGATGGTGGACGACAAGCCTGTGCCGATGCGGGCATTCAATTAGCAGGTGGTCACAGTATTGATTCACCTGAGCCCATTTTTGGTTTGGCAGTCACAGGCATGGTGCCACTAGATCAATTAAAGCGTAACGATACCGCCACCGCCGGTTGTCAGCTGTTTTTAACTAAACCTTTAGGGATTGGCATTTTAACCACGGCACAGAAAAAAGCGCTGCTTAAACCTGAACATAGTCATCTGGCGACTCAGGTGATGTGCCAGCTTAATACTCCAGGACTGGCATTTGCACCACTACCAGGCGTTACAGCCATGACAGACGTTACTGGCTTTGGCTTGATGGGACATCTGATTGAGGTTTGTCAGGGAAGTGACTTGTCGGCGACCATCAATGAGTCAGCCTTACCTTTGCTTGATTCG
>JBLHHD010000383.1:0-3980 GCA_047614605.1 Alteromonadaceae bacterium | reverse complement strand
GGCTGCTGGCCTGTTGTATATTCAAGGCCATTTTCAACATAAAAGTCACGGCAAGCAATGTCGCTCAACTCAGCCCCAATCACTTTATTGGTATTAGCAATATAAACCATATCCCCTGACTTGCCACACAACGGCACAAATACTGTTGAGCAGTCACCCTGTGTCCATTGTTGCCACAACTGGGTCAATAACGGATGGGGGCTTTGCTGGTGAAAGCCAATATGATCCCGCTCCCAGCATTTATGCCAAAACGACGCTTTCATCGCTTATTTCATGCCCGTTTGTGAACGCTGCCACCATTTTGACACCACCCGCTCTACTGCTATTGACATCGAAAAGCCGATCTTTTCGCTTAACGGTTTTTTGATAGTGCATTTGACGCCAAAGACTTTATGCGTGTCAATCTTACTCATCAGGTAATCATCACTGGTTTGAATATGATCAATCAAACCTTTATTAATCGCGTCCAGACCATACCAGTGCTCACCAGTTGCGACGTTTTCAATATCCAACGAAGGACGATTACCAATAACAAAGCTTTTAAACAAGACATGGGTTTCTTCGAGTTCTTCTTTAAACTTTGCCCGGCCCTTGTCATTGTTTTCGCCAAACATGGTGACAGTGCGTTTATAATCGCCAGCGGTAAACAGCTCAAAATCAATATCATTACGTTTAAGCAATTTGTTAAAGTTAGGCAATTGAGCCATTACCCCAATGGAGCCAACAATCGCAAAAGGGGCGGCGATAATTTTATCCGCCACACAGGCCATCATGTAACCACCACTGGCCGCCACTTTATCTACGGCAACGGTAATTGGGATACCTGCAGTTTTTAATCTGGCTATCTGAGAAGCAGCCAGACCATAACCATGCACTACCCCACCACCACTTTCTATTTTTATCAGCACTTCGTCCTCTTTGCTGGCGATAGTCAAAATAGCAGTGATTTCTTCGCGTAACGAATCCGCTTCACGAGCATCCATGCTGCCTTGAAAATCGACCACAAACAAATGTGGCTTTTCTTGTGTTTGGTCTTTTTGACGGGCTTTTTCAGCTTTTTTATCCGCCTTTTGTTTTATTTTAAGAGCGTCTTTGGATAACACTTTTTCTTCAAAGCGCTGACGAAGTTCATTAAGATATTGTGAAATATCGTCAACATCGATTTCGCCATGTTTTGCTTTAGGTTTGACAGCCGCTGCTGTTGCACCAACAATGACAGCAATAATAGCAACAACAATAGTCACTGCCTGTGCCAAAAATAAGCCGTAGTTAGTTAAAAAATCCAAAGTAAATCTCTCCTGTTTTCAGTTCGTTTATAATCGAGCGCATATTCTATAGTAATCTTATGGTTTAAAATACAAAAAGCCCGGCAATGCCGGGCTTTTCTACTGATATGTAGCTAGTGTAAGTTTTAGTTAGCACCAGAGATAAATTCGTTGTCAGTCACCAATACTGCACGACCATCAGAAGCAAAGAAGCTTACCGCCTGAGTTTGCATTTCCTGGGTCACTCGCTGGTTAGCTTGTGCCTCAGTTGCCTCAGGACGGGTAGACGGATCAATCACTGATGAATGGTGACCTTTGGTAAAGCGCACGACACCAGACATTTTGCTAGGAACGCCATCAACAATCTCACCTTGTGTGGTGGCGGTGATATTGCTTGCACCCAGACCTAATGCCCGAATAAGCGGTTCTGTTCCACCAATTGGCGTATTAAATGTTTGATTAGGCACTACCTGGTCAGGGAGGTTCTCCATACCATCACCAATCACCTCACTAATCAATAGTGGCGTACCATTAGCGGCTAACATTGCGGCATAGTTACTTGGATCACCAGCATCGGTTAGGGTTTGCGCGGCAAAGGTAAACTGGGCTATCAAACCTCTAAATTCAGCAATTTTTGCCGCTTCACCCGCTTGAGACAGCCCCAGTAAAAACACCTGAACTTCACAAGTCAAATAAGCATCCTGATTGTTCACAAAAGTCAAACACTGATCCGCAGGGGCCTGCAAAAAAGCATTAAACTCGTTAGACAATGCAGAGCCCGCCGCACTCAAAATACTGCCTTGAATTAACGGACCAAAAGCCGCTGATTCAACCAGTAAATTAGCAATACCCCCCCCTGGACTGGCTAAAACACCGGCTCTTACAGCAAACAAATCATCAATACTTGGCGCACCTTCTGGCAAGCCAAGGGTTGCATCAAGGGTTCTGGTATTAGTCATTGCCAAAAAGTTAGTATTGGTCATGCCACCCAGTGATAAACCCAGTGAATACACTTTGCTAGTATCAAGGGTAACGCCTTCAATCTGGGCAAAATTAAGCCCCAAACGCAAGCCCATTTGATCGGCTGTACTTTGACGCAGATTATCACGGGTTACCGGCAAGTTAGACAGGTTCATGTAATGCGTTGGCGAAACTGTTAATGCATTGATTTCGTCAATACCATCACCGTTTAAGTCAAACCCACGACTGTTATGCAAAGGTTGATCAATCGCAGCAGTTGCGTAACCGGCCAATGACAAGTTAGCAGTTAATGACAGCATGTCTTCTTTACGTGAAGGAATACCGTGTATTAACATAACCACAGGCCAGCCGTCTTCAGGGACAGCAATCGGATCAAGTCCCAATACATTAATCCGGATAACGTTAACCGTGTTAATCTCTGGCACTGTCATTTGCACATCAAGGTTTTGCATTGAACGAATTTGTGGAATTTTGTTGAACTTGGTCAAATGACGCTCTTTGTCCAGCACAAACCCGGTCTCAGAGTTAGTCAAATCACGTAACTGACCGCCACTCAAGGCGATACACAAACCGTCATTGGCACTAAGTGGTGCAGTCGTTGTTGGATCATACGGGTAGCTGCTACCAGTTTGTGCAGCAAACGCTGAAACCATTACCGCTGTATCACAAGCCGCTTTCCATGGAGTATTGGTCGGTGCCAATGGGTTCTCAGCCGTAGGCGTAGCCAAATAATAAGGCAAGGTCACGTTACCGTTATAAAGTAAAGCAGCGCCAAAGGCTGGCAAGCTTGGATTATCTGGTGACATAACGCCCAGCGCAACCAGTTTATCAGCCACCGTAGTGCCAGAGAAACTGGCCGATACGACCGGTGTTGCTGCCGGGTTAAGACTTAAATTAGCTGCCATCATAGTTTTGATGGTACCAAGCACTTCACCAACCGACTGAGTTGTCATTGCTGCTGTGTAAGTGATTGTGGCAGGATCAATATCAAATCCGGCAGCCACTACCCCTTCATAACTGTTGACTGCGCCTTGCAGAGCCAACTGTGAAGGTGTCGCCAAAGGATGAATATTAATGTTTTGCTTCACCAACTCATAAGTTGAAGAACCAGCAATTGCTCGCAAGTTACCATTACCATCAATATCTTTAAGCATATCGGTGATAACCATGATATAGGTTGTTCTGGCTTTAAGTGGGTGTAATGGCGCAACAGCAATACTGTTACCCGCTGCACTAGTCACAAAGTCAACGCCAAAGGTTAACTCGGCTACCGGTGCACAAGCAGCCCCTCGCGGTACCGCTTCACAGCCTGGATCACCACCCATTTTCACTTCAAATATTCTCAGCGCTCCCGGTGCACCCGCAGAGGCTGCATCCAGCGAATAACCACTGGGGAATTCGAGTGCCAGGGTAAACGGATTTTGCGTAGACCAACCATCCAGAACCCCAAGGGCTGTAGAGGGATCAGAATAATCAGGGGTTTGTCCTGCGGCCCGGGCTGCTACTTCGGTTGGCATCTCCAAAGTACCATCAGTAGTACCGGAGAAAAGCAAATCATTAGGTACTGACAAAACACCTGTTGTAGGACTGAATATGACTCTGGATAATGGTGTGACGGTCTGGCCGGGTTGATTGTTTTGTGTGTTTTGCTCAACATCGTTGTTAAGATCTTGTAAGGTTGTATCGTCCCCACAACCACTCAGACCCATAGCGACGGCTATCGGTAAACTGAGA
>JBLHHD010000382.1:0-3982 GCA_047614605.1 Alteromonadaceae bacterium | reverse complement strand
CACTTTTTGGCCGATGTTTATGTGCCTTGTGACGTGTGTAAAAGCAAACGTTATAACCGCGAAACCCTCGAAGTACTGTACAAAGGTAAAAGCATCCATAATGTTTTGCACATGACCGTTGAAGAAGCCAGAGCGTTTTTTGACAAAATACCGGCCATTTCACGTAAGTTGCAAACCTTGATGGATGTGGGTTTGTCTTATATCCGGCTTGGACAATCGGCTACAACCCTTTCAGGTGGTGAAGCCCAGCGCGTTAAACTTGCCAAAGAATTATCAAAACGGGATACCGGTCAAACCCTGTATATTTTGGATGAGCCCACCACCGGTTTACATTTTCATGATATTCAGCAATTGTTGACGGTATTACATCGCTTGCGTGATCACGGTAATACCATTGTGATCATCGAACATAATCTGGATGTGATTAAAACGGCTGACTGGATTATTGATTTGGGGCCTGAAGGTGGCTCTGGTGGCGGCGAAATTTTAGTCTCGGGCACGCCTGAGGACGTTTGTCTGCACCCAGGTTCACACACCGCTCATTACCTCAAGCCGCTACTCAATGTCAGCTGAATTGATGCTGACAGTTCGTCTATAAAACATGATCAGCCATCTGATCCCTGATGTTATCAGGGATTGGTTTGGCTTTCTTTTGTTGATGACAAAAATGCACCATTACCGCATTACCCGAAGCGCGTTTTTCATTATCCTGCCATAGCTCATGATAAACATTAAATGATGAGTTTCCGATGTGGCTAATCCAGGTTCGTATTTGAATGGGTTGGGGATAAAACATTTGAGCATGAAACTCGACATCAATTTTTGCCAAAATCAATTTCCAGTCACTGACGTTTAAATCTGGGGTAAAAAACCTAAAAATTGGATCTCTGGCACCCTCAAACCAAATCGGCACCATGGTATTATTGATATGCCCTAATGCATCAGTATCAGAAAATCTTGTTTCATAATTTTGCGTAAACATGTTGTCTCTCGGTAAATGACAGAATGATGCGATACTAACTTATTCTACTGCTCCCGTCAGTTTGCAATGCCGCCAAACGAAAAGTCAGTTCGAAACCTTTACCGGTATCGCTACGACAATCAATGGAACCACCAAGCTGTTGACTGACAATATTAAAGACCACATGCATACCCAGGCCGATGTAACCTTTACCTCTTTTAGTGGTGAAGAAAGGTTCAAAAATACGTTCACTGAGGGATCTTTCAAGCCCTTTACCATTATCCTTATAATTAACGATAAAACAGTCAGCCTTCCTAGTCACATGAATCTGGATCATGCCGCTACTCAGCGATTCAAAACCGTGCTCAATGGAGTTAATAATGATCGCTATCAGCACCTGACTCAACGCACCAGCATAAGTTGTTATCTTCCAACCGTGATCACAATCGAGAATTAACTCCACATTGGCATCATTAAGCTTAGACTGCAAAGAACGGGTGACATCAGTGAACAATGTATGCACGGTAAAACAGCTCAAACTGTCACAGGACTGGTCAACCGCAATATTCTTAAAGCTCGATACCAAATCGCCGATACGATGCAGGTTATAAATCAATAACCGCAAACCATCCTCGGCATGACACTCAAACACTTCAAACTCTTTTTTGGTCAGCTTTTTATCGGCCTTGGCCGTCAGCAATTTATCAATTTGATATTCAAGCGCCGTCGATGCCGTTAGGCAAATCCCTATCGGCGTATTCATTTCATGAGCAACTCCGGCAACCAAAGCCCCTAACGAAGCCATTTTCTCCGCCTCAACCAATTGCTTTTGGGTTTCAAGCAAGCTTTGATACATACGGGCATTTTCTATCGCAGTCGCCGCATAACCAGCCAGTGAGGTTAAGATTTCTACATCTTCGGGTTCAAAAGCCTCCTTGTTAAAACTCTGTACCGAAATAACTCCAATAACCTTGCTTTTGATCATCAGCGGAATATAAATCAACGATTTTGGGATCTCAAAAAACAGACCTTCAAGTGAGGTATCATTGAGCTTATTAACATCCTCATACTCATGTTTTTCAATGTAAAGATTCCCCTCAGTATCCAGGTCATTAATGTAGATAATCTGCTGATTATCAACGCACCACACTGGAAATTGACTTTTATCATTCATATCGCGAGAATAACGTTCACAACGCACCCCATTTTGCACAGCAATTTGGATCTCAAGCTCATTTTTCTCGGCAACATATAAGCCAACGCCAAATAGTGGAGCATCCATTAGCGGGTAAACACTGTCATATATTTTTAATAACACATCATCAAGATTAAGTGATGCATTAACCTGCTTACCAATTTCGCTGACCACACTAAGGTGTTGATTGGCGGTTTGTAAGTGCTCTTGTGCTGCCAGTAAATCCTCAAACATTCGGGCATTTTCAATCGCCGTTGCGGTATAACCGCCCAATGAGGTTAATATATCCAGATGGACAGGCTCAAAAGCGTATTTTTTGCAATTTTGCACCGACAACAAACCAATCACCTTATGTTTGATTGTCAGTGGAATATAAATTAATGACTGAGGTAGCTTTGATTCAAATTCATCCTCAAACCCCTGAGGTAGCCACCTTCCCTGCTCATATTCGTGGTTTTGAATAAAATCATGGCCCTGTTCATCCAGGTTATTGATAAAAATGGCTTTACAATGATCGATGCACCACACCGAAAAACGCGATTTATCATTCATATCCCGGGTATAAGGACCAAAACGCACACCATATTCAACATTCATTTTGACATTAATTGATTGATTTTCTTCATCATAAAGCGCGATGCCAAATATTGGTGCATCCATCAGGGTATTGATGTTGTTATAGAGTTTTAATAAAATTTCATCCAGATTCAGCGACGCATTCACTTGCTGACCGATTGAGCTTATTCCCCTTACATGCTCGTTGGCTTTTTCCAGGGCCACTTTTTGTTGCTCAAGGGCCAGATAAGCTGACGCATTATCCAAAGCAATTGCGGTAGTCGCCGCCAGATAACCAATCATATCCTGATGGTGTCTCGAATAAGCGTTTTTTCGATGACTTTGCACCGAGAGCACCCCGACAATATGACCACCGACAATTAATGGCCAATAAATCAATGAGCTGGGTATTTTACCTGACTTGGGTTTTGGAATGGCTAGCTCGCCAAAATAACGGGCATGTTCATCTTCATAATCACCAAAGATCAATGGTTTATTATTTTCGATACACCACACAGCAGGGCGCTCAGTCTCTTTCATTGGCATAATAAATTGCGGCTGGTGTACGCCATCTTCGATGGTCAACTTAAAGTCAATACTCTTCGCCCCTTTATCATAAAGGCCAATTAAAAAGATGCTCGCATCCATTAACTGATTAACCCGTGTATAGAGTATTTTGAGGATCAGGTCAAAGTCCAGTGTCGCACTAATTTCGTTACCTATCTGACTTAAGGTGACAATATCCTCACTTAACTGTTCGAAGCGGGTTTGATCTTTTTGCGCTGCTTGTGCTTGTTCATTCAACTGTAGTTCCAGTGCCCGATGAGCGTTTTTCAACGCTTTTAGCCTTGAGACATAAAAGGTACCAAACAACCCAGCAATGATAAAAACGCCCAGTAAGCTGATGAATAGTAAGCTGTTACCGTCTAATTGCACTATAGTGGTCCTGTGAATTTTAATGCTGGTATAATTCAATGGTCATTTAATTATAGAGAAGTTTTTCACCACCGCTATTCAATTCGCCATATACCGCAGTTTATGCGTACTTTGTTATCAATTATCCCCATTACCTTATTGCTTTAGCTAAGATTGAAGTGATAATCGAAATAGCACTTAGCACTGCCGGGTATTTATCAATCAACCGATACGGCTCCAGAATAAAATGTGACAGATGGCAGATGACAGATGGCACTTATCCTTAAGTTCTGTGATGACTTATACACAAACCAGAACACTCGCAACAGGAATACTTAAATGCACTTTATCCATTC
>JBLHHD010000381.1:0-3991 GCA_047614605.1 Alteromonadaceae bacterium | reverse complement strand
TGCGACAATGACTATGCCCGTAAGTAACCAGGGTCTTATGGTCATCGCTTTTTTTTGATTAAACGCTTTTTGCACAGATTTTACAAACAGTTCGTGCAGCGAACCATAACCACTGTCGAGTTGATGTTGGCGTATGACATCGCCATGCTGATGAGGTTTTCTTTTATTTTTCCCCGCCTAACACCCGCCACTATTTACTGCAGTTTTTGGGTGGCCAATGTTCAAGCGCTTGAGTAATTAAGGTATCGAGGCAAAACTCTCTACCTGACATTTTAATCACCACCACCGTGTCGTCTATAGATGCGACTAAAAAGCCCTGCGCTTCTGGATAGCTAGGTCTTGGCGGTCGATTGGCAAATTGAAAAGAGTTCGATTTGACTGCCATCAGGCAGCCTTAGGTCCAACTGATAAGAGTCGCGTTTCTCTCGGTAATTTTCTGCAATAACCTCAAGGCCTAAAACATCAATGTAGAAGTGTTTTGATTTTTCATCGTTTGAGGAAATGATTGCTGCATGGTGAATTCCTTTAAGCATTTAGACCTCT
This sequence comes from Alteromonadaceae bacterium, assembly GCA_047614605.1. Lineage (GTDB taxonomy): Bacteria > Pseudomonadota > Gammaproteobacteria > Enterobacterales > Alteromonadaceae > JABSOG01. The sequence continues at coordinate 3,448 of JBLHHD010000381.1, read as the reverse complement.
TCATAAAGGGTTTGAGCAAAAAAAAGGGTCAGAGTGATTTTAATTCAAACCCTCTAACCCTATTATTTTTATAACCGCTTTTTAAACCGCTGCTTTTGCATTGCGGGCTTGATGAAGCTTTTTGTAGCTTTCGATGAGTCTCAGGTGCTTGTCTAAACCTTCGAGTTTCATGCTGGTTTTGGTCAGACCAAAGAATGTTACTTCGCCAGTCACCGAGCCTACAACATCATTCATGGTTTGCTCGCCAAACATTCTATTGAGATTGACGATAAAATCTTCCAGCGCCAAATCGTCTTCCAAAGTGATTTCAAGCACAGCGTGAACCGCTTGATAAAACAAGCCGCGCTCGACGGTATTGTCGTTGTACTGCAAAAAAGCTTTGACTAAATCAATGGCTTCTTCGAACTCGCCCAAAGCGAGGAAGATAAGCAATTTCAGCTCAAGAATGGTTAGCTGGCCCCAAACGGTATTTTCATCAAACTCAATGCCAATCAGGGTTTTGATATCGGTGTAGTTATCCAACTGACTTTCGTCTAAACGCTCCACCAAGCTGGTCAGCTCATCTTCACTTAAGCTATGAATATTTAAGATATCTTCACGGTAATTTAACGCCTTGTTAGTATTGTCCCAAATAAGATCTTCAACCGGATACACTTCTGAGTAGTCAGGTACTAAAATGCGACAAGCCGTGGCATCCAGCTCATCGAATACGGCAATATAAACTTCTTTGCCCAATCCTTCTAAAATCGCCAATAAGCCTTCATACTCTTGTTCGTTACTTCCCGAGAAATCCCATTCACAAAATACATAATCATGCTTCGAACTAAAGAAACGCCAAGAGATCACCCCGGTTGAATCAATAAAGTGCTCAACAAAGTTTTCGGGTTCAGTCACTGCCATGCTATCAAAGGTAGGTGGTGGCACATCATTTAAGCCTTCAAAGCTGCGACCTTGTAACAACTCAGTCAGGCTGCGCTCCAGTGCCACTTCGAAGCTTGGGTGGGCACCAAATGAGGCAAATACACCCCCTGTTTTAGGGTTCATTAGCGTCACGCACATCACCGGAAATTGACCGCCCAATGAAGCATCTTTAACCACTACGGGGAACCCCTGCTCTTGCAATGCGTTAATACCCGCCAAAATGCCTGGGAACTTCTCCAGCACCTCTTGCGGCACATCGGGCAACACAATTTCTTGTTCAATGATTTGCTTTTTAACCGCTCGTTCAAAGATTTCTGACAAACATTGCACTTGTGCTTCATGCAGGTTATTACCCGCACTCATGCCATTACTTAAGAACAAGTTTTCAATTAAATTCGATGGAAAATACACAGTTTGACCGTCAGAGTGACGGGTATATGGAATGGCGCAGATACCACGTTCAACCATGCCTGAGTTGGTATCAATCAGATTTGAGCTAGCCAGTTCACCGCCTGGGTTGTAGATGTCTAAGCAATATTGATCCAAAATGTCGGTTGGCAGTGCATCATCTGGCCCTGGTTTAAACCATTTTTCGCTGGGATAGTGAACAAAGCTACTGTTGGCAATTTCTTGCCCAAGGTACTGATCGTTATAAAAGAAGTTGCAGTTAAGCCGTTCAATAAATTCACCTAAAGCCGAGCAAAGGGCGCTTTCTTTGGTTGCGCCTTTACCGTTAGTAAAACACATTGGTGACGCCGCATCACGGATATGCAGTGACCATACATTTGGCACGATATTGCGCCATGAGGCCACTTCGATTTTCATCCCAAGGTCGGCCAAAATGGCGGTCATGTTAGCGATGGTTTGTTCAAGTGGCAGGTCTTTACCGAGGATATAAGTGCTTGAATCCCCTTCTGGTTGACCCATAAGCATTACTTGTGCGTCTTCGTCGAGGTTTTCAACAATTTCAACTTTAAACTCAGGATGAGTTTGCACCACTTTTTTCACAGTACAGCGATCAATTGATCTTAAGATGCCTTGACGGTCTTTCTCAGAAACACTTTCGGGCAGTTCAACCTGGATTTGAAAGATTTGGTTATAGCGGTTTTCGGGGTCAACAATATTGTTCTGCGACAGTCTGATACTTTCAGTAGGTATGTCACGAGACAAACAATACACCCGTACAAAATACCCCGCACAAAGGGCTGATGAAGCCAGGAAGTAATCAAAAGGACTGGGGGCTGAGCCATCACCTTTATAACGAATTGGTTGGTCGGTGATAACAGTAAAATCATCAAACTTGGCTTCAAGTCTGAGATTGTCGAGAAAATTAACTTTGATTTCCATTGAATGGGTTCCCCAGTCGTTCACTACAATCGGTGGATTGCGCTTTAATTGAGGGGATTATCCATTTTTTCGCGGCAATAGTCTTGAGGAAATTAAACTAATTGGCCAAATAACGATGCAGTCAATAACCGCCCCTTTTATTTACTGAACAGCAGCCCTTTCATGCACCATGCTGGTGCGCCCTGTTCAGTTAACATGTTTTTTGCCACATTATTGAACAATTAACGGTGGCCTATCACTAACTCAGCGCGGTTGTAATGTGTCGTGTAGCTTAAAACGTCGTAAAAACAGGGCTTTGCAGCTCACCCTTGAACGATTATAAAGAACTGGTATGAACCTTGCCATAAAGAAAAAATTGATCCTAACACGATGGAGAGTTATGGCTATTCAAACGCCAATTCGTGGATTAAGCTCGTTTTGTATTGTCGCTAAATGCCTGAGTTTTAAACATGCGGCCAAACAGTTGTATTTAACCCCTTCGGCGGTCAGCCACCAGATTAAATTACTTGAAGAGCAATTGGGTTTTACCCTGTTTGTTAGAAAAACCCGTTCCATTGAATTAACCCCTACCGGCAAACACTTTTATCATGAAGTGCGCCATCAATTACTGGCATTGGAGCAAACTATCAATGAGTTTAAGCAAAAGCAGCATAATCAAACCATAGTGATTAGTATGCCTGAGTTTTTTGCCAGTGAGCTGTTTATCCCCCGTTTAAGCCAATGGACCCAGTCTCATCCGCACATCAATATTCAACTTGAAACGGCTAAAGCAGGCGAGACAAACGCCAAAGCGGTTGATTTATCGATAGTATTAGCCAGTGGTAAACCTAATGCGAGCATCGTTCATGAGTTATTTCCCATTCGTTATGTACCAGCGTGTAATCAACAGGTGTATAAGCAATATGCCCAGTCTGGGTATGACGCGCTTAAACATGTACCATTGATACTACACAAATCCAGGCCCTGGTCGTGGCATCAATGGGCTGATTCAATAGACATTGAACAGTTTGATCCCATCCAAATTATTCAGTTTGACAGCATGTTTAGTGTGGTCCGGGCGGCACAACAGGGAATGGGCGTAGCGTTAGCGCCATTGCCGATGAGCAACGCCTGGTTTGACGAGCAATCGCTGGTCAGGTTATTTGACACTGAACTGGTTACCAATGACCGTTATTATCTG
>JBLHHD010000380.1:0-4010 GCA_047614605.1 Alteromonadaceae bacterium | reverse complement strand
CAGGATAGTAAGAGTCGACTACCTGTAGTTATTTATGGTGCTGGGTCATCTGGGCGTCAATTAGCTTTATCATTACAACATGGCGTTGAGTTTCAGCCGATCGCCTTTGTTGATGATAAATTAGAATTACAACAAATGAGCGTTTCGGGGATGCGGGTCTATCCTCGTAGCCAACTGGTTGAACTTGTCGGTAAACATAACGTGACAAAGGTGTTGTTGGCTATTCCTAGTGCTTCGGCCCAGCAACGAAAAAAAATTATTAGTGAGTTTGATGCCTTGTCAGTCGAGCTGTTGACCATTCCAGGCACTGCTGATTTAGTGAGTGGCAAGTTGCATCGAGAATAAAACGGTAATGGTCAGCGGCGCCGGCGGTTCTATTGGTTCTGAACTGTGTCGTCAAATCATTAAACAAAATCCGCAAAATTTGGTGTTATTCGAATCTAGTGAGTTCGCTTTGTACTCCATTGAAAAGGAATTGACTGAAATCGCCTTGCAATCAAAACTATCCATCCAAATCATCCCCGTATTGGGCAATGTGATTGATGATTTTTTGGTCACTAATGTGATTAAGACTTATGCTGTCAACACGATTTATCATGCGGCCGCCTATAAACACGTGCCTATCGTTGAAAACAATGTGGTCAGCGGTATTCGCAATAATGTATGGGGCACAAAAACCTGTGCCGAGGCCGCCAGTAAATGTGGCGTAGAAAACTTTGTGTTGATCTCTACTGACAAAGCAGTAAGACCGACCAATGTTATGGGCAGTTCAAAACGTTTGGCTGAGCTAGTTTTACAGGCGCTGGCCGCTAAAGAACAAGATAAAGATGACGCCCAAGCAAAGACCAATTTTAGTATGGTGAGATTTGGCAACGTGTTAGGGTCTTCTGGCTCTGTGGTGCCATTATTTAAAAAACAAATTGCCGGTGGTGGCCCTGTCACTATCACGCATCGAGACATTACCCGCTATTTCATGACGATACCCGAAGCCGCACAATTAGTGATACAGGCCGGGGGCATGGCCCAAGGTGGTGAGGTCTATGTGCTTGATATGGGCAAGCCGGTTAAGATTAATGATCTGGCCAAGAAGATGATCCAGCTCACGGGCTTGACGGTAAAAAGTGAATTAGCGCTTGATGGCGACATTGAAATTACTTATACAGGCTTGCGTCCAGGTGAAAAGCTCTATGAAGAGCTATTAATCGGTGGCAATGTCGAAGGTACCGGACATGAAAGGATAATGAAGGCCAAAGAAGTGTCGATGAGTTGGGCGGATTTAACTCAACTGTTGTCTGACCTTGAGCAATTGATGAGTGAATTTGATATCGACGCTGTACGCCAATTGTTAATCAAAGCGCCTTTGGGTTTTAATCCTTCTTCAGCGATTGCCGATTGCTTATGGTTGGCCAATCATTCTAAAAATAAGGACGACGGCGTGACGGCATCAGCGCCTATAAATACGACACCAACATCTAAAACTACAACAGCACAGACATTACGTCTGGTTAATTCATAAATTAAAATGTTCAAACGCCTCGGTGTAATGTTGTCAGGGTTACAACAATATTACGCCAATTTATCTTCGTCTTTTGTTACCTATCTGCTTGGTGCAGTTGTCAATTTGACGGCCACATACGCCATGATGGTGTTGCTGATCAATGTCCTTGCTAAAGAAGATTATGCGCAATATGGTGTCTATATTTCGCTGTTTTCACTGTTATTGATATTCTTCAACTTTGGTCACAAAGAGGTGGTGTTTAAATACGCCAGTGCCAGTCGTGCAGACTCTACGTTAAGTCCCCTACCCGTTCTATTTATTGGCTTCTATCGCTGGAATTTGTTGCTGTTGGCTTTGGTGCAAGTACTGATTGTATTTGATACCACGCTTTACGCTGGCGCAATGATGTTTTTGGTCAATAGTTGGATGGTCACTTTGGCCGCTTATCACCGTGGTAGTACCGATTATAAAAAAGACGCTTGGGCGTTGCCTTTACAGCGGTTACTGTGGCTGAGTTTCAGTCTAAGTTGTTACTTCACTTTTGACAGTCTGGGTTTAATCACCCTGTTTTTTTGCGGATTATTGGCAACTAGTTTGTGTATTGTTTGGCTCTATTGGCCATTACGACGAGTTGAGTCAGTTAAATTTAATGGGGCAGCTTTACTGTCTAACCCATTAAAAACAGGGCAGATGAAGTTGCTGTTAAGTTACCTCGTGGTTGAGATTTCTTCGGTGTTTTATCTTAAATCAGATGTCTTGCTTTTACGCTTTTTCGACTTAGATATGACGGTTATCGCCGATTATTTTTTTGCCATTCAAGTTTTTGAAATCGCCGTGCTGGTGTTAATGCCCATAGGTTACTTTTATTTAAATCGCCTCAATCTCGTAGAACCAGAGCAAAGATCACACGTATCAATATTGCCGATGTTAATGGTGCTGTTAACTTTGCTGGTATTAATGCACGGCGGTTTTGCTTGGTTGGCCCCGATGGTATTTCCTTATGCGGCCCCTAAGTACGTCGAGAGCATTAATGTCGTTTTGTGGGTGATGTGTTCGTTGTATCCCGTGGCGGTGAATATTCTTTTGTCGAGTCAATTAATCGTCGCTAATAAAGAACGCACTTATGCCAAGATATGTTTTATCGCCTTGCTGTTCAACTTGATTGCCAATAGCGTATTGATACCCTCTATGGGATTAACGGCGGTAATGGCGGTTAAGTTCTTAACTGAGTTGTTAATCATGTTGTTGCTCTTGCTTGTGTGTCGGTCTACGGCGATGAATCAGTCGAACAAGAGCACCCTTGTGTCATGAAAACCACACTATTATACGATCACTTTATTGCCCTTGGTGGTGCCGAGAAGGTGTCATTGCAACTTGCCCAATCATTACCCCAGTGCAACATAGAAACTGCTTATGCCGATGAAACGCTATTTACCGAGTCATTGAACAGCGGGCAACTCAAACACTTTGTGCATCGTTATTTCACTCATTGCTTTCCAACATTGTCGCTATTCTTGTTCTATTTGTTACGTTATCGCGTGGTTGATAAGCAAGTGAATTTGCTTATTACTGGCGTGTTCAGCCCATTGGTATTATGGCGACATCGTCATGTGGCCAATTCGGTGGTATATTTTCATACCTTCCCCTCTTTTATTCAGTTGTCTTTTGGTCAGTTGCGCAAACAACATGGTTTGCTGGGCGCTGTCGTGTTTAGCGCCTTTGTGCCTTTATACTTGTGGTTTTTAAAGCAATCGGTCAGTCAGGCAAATCATGTATTGGCCAATTCAATCAGCGTGCAGCAACGATTTGAGCGCATAGGCATCAAAACCAAGGTGGTATACCCAGGCGTTGATTTAGAAGGGTTGGCCCACAGTGGCAATAAAGGCTACTTTTTGTCGACCGCTCGGTTAGAGCCGAACAAACGAGTTGAATTGATTGTTGAAGCGTTTGCCCAATTAAAAGATCATGAGTTGCATATGGTCGGTGGCGGTTCATTAGAGCAGTCTCTACTGGAGCGATATCAGCATTGTGACAACATTAAGTTTTTGGGTTGGCAACACCCAGAGCAATTAAAATGTAAATACAACGATTGCCGTGCGTTGATATATTTGCCAGTCAATGAATACTTTGGCATTGCGCCCGTTGAGGCTATGGCTGCGGGCAAACCTATCATTGGTGTTGCCGAAGGTGGATTGCTTGAAACCATCAATAACAAACGATTAGGTATTTTGCTCGATACCCCCTTAGGCATAGAAGCTCTCAAACAAACAATTATTGACTATGTGATATCAACCGATACTGAGGTCGACATCCATTTTAGGCAACAATCGGCCAAACGTTTTGAATTTAAGTTGTTTGTTGATGCACTAAAGCAAACCTTGGGTTAGCAGGGCTTGCAATCGCATCTAGCTAATTTTTGGTCAGCAGTTCTCGGTCAACTTGAACCCCACGTAATTAGTGGCCTGTGGGGGAGGCAAAAATAAACCTTTCGCGCAAAAATTTGGCAATGTGA
>JBLHHD010000379.1:0-4021 GCA_047614605.1 Alteromonadaceae bacterium | reverse complement strand
TTTTTTCCTCTGTGTTCTCTGTGCCTCTGTGGTGAAAATGCTTTTGATTTTGGGTTTATTTATTTTGTTCCTTAATCAAATCATTCGGTGCTCTAGGCAAGGGGTCACATTTATTATTGAAGTGCCTTTGAAAGGTTGACACTTCAGTGGTGTAACTTTGGGGTTTAGTTTTGCTGATCTTGCGCCAGCCAACGATAAACAGTTTGCAGCTTTTTAGCGGTTTTACTGTTGGGGATCAACTGTTTTTTTGCGATATCCAGTTGATCAAAAAAGCTGACACCATAATTGTCCTTGAGTGAATAATCAGCCCCTGCGTTTAATAACAAAATAACTGAATCAAAATCCATATGGCTTGCTGCCGAAATCAGCGGGGTCTCACCCATTGGCTTACCTGATCGAGTAACCTTATATTGAGATCGAGCATTAATATCAGCATTATACTTCAACAAAATAGCCAGCTTACCAGCCTGACCCTTGATATTAAAAACTGGCGTATTTTCTAATACCCCGCCAATTTGATTAGGATCACCACCATGGCGCAAACCCATTTCAATGAAACGGTCATCCTCTACTTTCATTGCCCGGTGGATCATGCTACCAGTCGTGTTATACAAGACATTAGGATCTGCCCCCAGTATTAGTCGTTTACTGAAACCTTTGATATTTTCATGTTTGAGTGCCCAGAACAATGGTGTGCCACCATTTTTACCACGAGCATTAACATCAACGCCTTGTTCCACCAGTTTATCAATCTTGCTGATATTGCCAGCCGCGGCTGCTTTAGCCAGTGCCCTAACTTGTGGATCGCTGAACAGAGTGTCGAGTGACATAAAAGACACCAGCTCCTGACGAACATGCTCACCATAACATTCTGTTTTCGGTCCATAGTATCAAATATACTATCGCTGCTACAACCGGCACTGCTCAACGTACACAATGCCAATAACCAGTGTTTAACGTTTAATGTCACCGTTAACTCCTATTGTCGCACACAAAAAACCGATTATCTTTTCTACAACAACCCGGCGAAGGTCTCCACCAGTGCCTGATTAGTCCAGTCATCCATGGCATCACCCACCTGAATTTCAAACTGACTGTTACCCTGGGACGTTTCAGATATTCTATCGATCAGCCAAATGTGCTGTTGCTCGGCGGCTTCGAGTACTTTGCTTTTGAGTAAATCGGGGGCAATCGTCAATTCAACCATAAAGCCATTACATTGCACCGGGTTAGGGATTGCTTGCTCACCTAAAACCGCTTTAAACACGGTGGCCAACTCGCCAGCCCGCTGGTTAAACTCGCTGATCCGGGGTAAATAGTTATCCACCCCCCACAGGGCGGTAAGCACATAAGGAAACACGGTAAATATATTGCCGCCAAAACGACTGCGCCAGGGCAGCAACTGCTCGATAAAATCGCTATCGCCAGCAATAATGCCACCAGCAGCAGCCCCCAAACCTTTATATAAGGAGACATAAACCGAATCGGCTAAGCCCGCCACCTCAGCATAAGATTTTTGCCAATAATCAGCTGACTCCCACAAACGCCCACCATCGATATGCAAGGGCACATCGTGACTGTCACAATACTCTCGTAAAGTCACCAAGGTATGCCACTCGGGCAATTTAAATCCGGCCCGGCGCACCGGTAATTCTATACAAACCGTGGCTAAATCAGCGGGTAACCTGTCAATGTCAGCACTGGTAATTGGCTGGTCCGGCTCACCAAACATCACCCCTTCAAGCCCAAGCAATTCGCTGTAAGCCATGGATTCATCCACTTGAATATGCGACTGGGGATGAATGGCAATATATTTGCTATTGTTCGCTTTAGACCAATGCAATAAAGCACTAAATTGCGCCACCATGCCTTTATGGACAAACAGCGCCCGCTCTTTGCCCAGCACCTTAGCCATTTTTTGCTCCAAAAGATCCACCGCCGGGCCATCACCATAGGTATCAATCGGCAAATCGGTTTCGGGCATATCCAACATTCGCTGCAGCCACTGACGTTGAGTTAGCGGTTTATGGCGGGTGACAAATTTAGTACATTGAGCCATCAACGGATGACCCATCAACATCAGGTTTTTCATGGTCAATTTATCCATCAAAATTTGAGTTAACGATATCTTATGTTATTACGGTGATAGGTTAAATAGCGCTATGGTTATCGACAACGCCCAACCAACAACCCACCGAATGAAAAGGTTAAAAAAACTGCAGTTAAATTTGAATTATTTTCCAATCTGAACAATACTGAATATATAACCACTATATTTTTAACCAGTTTAAAACTAGCGGCTAAATGATGAAACATTATATCGATCCCACAATAGACTGTGTTTTCAAAGCTATTTTAGGGGCAAATCAAAACGCCAACCGACTACGCCACTTCCTGAACAGCATATTGCAGCCTATCTATCCCATAGCCAAAGTCACCATTCTCAACCCCTATAATGAGCGCGAGTTTATTGCAGACAAACTATCGATTGTAGACATCAGAGTAGAAGATGAAGCCGGTAAAAGCTACCAAATAGAAGTCCAGTTGAGTAGCCCTGTTTACCTTCACAAAAGAGTGCTTTATTCGTGGAGTCGGCTGTATCAGTCACAGTTAAAAAAGGGTGATAATTATGATAAATTAAAACCTCTAGTCGCTATCTGGTTGTTGACAGAAAATGTGATTGAACAATCTCAAGCATTTCACCATCATTTTGAGCTTTATGACACGGCTAACCAGCAATTATTGACTGACCAATGTGACATCCATCTGCTAGCATTAAAAAAGTGGCATAAGCCCAGTGCAGGTAGTTTACAATCACAAGATTATTGGCCGTACTTTTTTAAAGAGGCCAAACGCTCGAAGCAGAACAAAAACAAAGCACTGCTTGAGCAATTAAAAGCGGCTGGGTTAGCGCCTTAAAGCCAGCATCCTTGCCGTATATCATCCTTGCTAAACCTTATTACTTGCCCTCTTCTGCTAACACATAAGCCTGAGCGCTACCCGCTTGTGCGGCTTCTTTTAACGCTGTCATCACATTACACAGACCAGCAACCTCGCTGGCGGTGTAATATTTTTCACTACCGTCTTCGTCGTTAGCGCTTTGCGCCTGTACCTGGGTTAATGATTTAACCACAAAATCGAGCGTTTCGATCATGCTGTCAAACGTATCGCCAGCGTTGGCTTTGATCATCGGGTTAGTATCACTCATGACAGACGCTCCAAAAGTTGGTTATTGAACTCACTCGTAAGGCTCGGGTTTTGCGTAGTCAATGGTAGTGTAGCTAATAAAGCACTATTCACCGCCCATTGGGTTAGGTTAGACTCTGTTGCAGTCATCTTTCTTCCTCTACATAAGGTTGAGTATTGATTAGCTGTCTTATCGGTTGTGTCGACCATAAGTCAGCGCTAGGAGCAAAAGCTCTTGGTTATCTTTCTCGTTTACATCGGCGACTTACCTCCTGGGTTATTGTAAAATTAGCGTTAATTTAGCAACGCTTTATGCCGCCGACTTTAACCTTGGCTTTTTTTGCGGTTGGCAATTAGCCGTGACCAATGCCATCGGTGTCGGTTTTATCTCAGTCACCGACACTTTATAACCCAGCGGCAATTTGTCATTGCGTTTTTGTCTAAATTCGCTGTCAGCAGCAAATAATTGTGCGCTAACCGCCCCTTGAGCAAAAAGATGGCCATTGGTAACTTAACCACTACAGCGGCCCCGCTCGAAAGCCCCATACCAAAAGCCTCGGTAGCAACCTCACCTAGCAACCTGTCCGAGAATGAGACTCGACTGAGGAAAATCTGGATTTTACTTGGTTCAACATGTTGATTTTACGCGCTTTTTCCAGTTAAACAGTCAAACTATTCGCCTGAAAAAACCGCGAAAACGATCTCAAACCCGCTTTCCCTCAGCACTAGAGCGCCGAATGGTTAGATGGTGAGCAGCCAGTGAGAACTGAAATGTTCTCAAAGAAGTTAAATTTACTGAGTTTTAGTCATTCTAAAGCAAGTAAATTTAACGCAC
>JBLHHD010000378.1:0-4025 GCA_047614605.1 Alteromonadaceae bacterium | reverse complement strand
ATCATGATTCACAATTAAAGCTTAAACAATCGGCTCTCGGTGGGTTGTTTAAACGTTTTGCGAATATCGATTCACTACCCTGGCAAGACAGTTTAACCGCACACCCTTGGCATTATCGCCGGGTGGCACGAGTTGGTGTTTGGTATGACACTAAAAGCCAGCAGTTTAACGTCGGATTCAGGCAACGTAACAGTAAATTCATTACGCCAATAAACGAGTGTGAGGTATTGGTTGAAGCATTTGCTAATCTGTTTAGCGCCTTTACTGAATTGTTGCCCCAATTAAAAGTGGGCAGGTCGGTTACCCATCTAGAAGTTTGTCAGGCCGATAACGCTAATGTAGTGGTTATTCGCCATACTCAGCCGTTGAGTAAGGCGGATGTGGTAAAGATTAACCAATTGGCACAGGTGAATGATTATTTGTTGGTTAGTGAATATGAAAAGGGTCAATTTACTTGCTTGAGTCAAGCGGTTATGCCGACGTTGTATTATCGCTTACCCGGGTTTAGCTCAGGGGGTGGTTTGGATGGTCAAGGGCAGGGACTTGAATTGACTTTCAGGGTCGATGATTTCATTCAGGTGAACGGGCAAATAAACCAGCAGATGATTAAACAGGCAATCGACTGGCTGGCATTGAGTAAAAGTGACCATGTACTGGATTTATTTTGTGGGATAGGCAATTTCAGCTTGCCGTTAGCGACGCTTTGCGCCACTGTTACAGGTATTGAAGGGGTTGACGGGATGGTGAGACAGGCCAGCCATAATGCCCGGCACAACCAGCTCGATAATTGCACTTTTTTACAGGCCGATTTAGCCGCCCCAGGGCGATTGCATACGGGTGATCAAACCCACTTTAACAAGATATTACTGGACCCGGCCCGGGCTGGCGCTGAACAAGTGATGGCGTCGATAAAACCGTTTAAGGCCCAAAGCATCGTTTATGTCTCTTGTGAACCATTGACATTGGCCCGGGATAGCGCTGTACTGCTTAAGTCAGGTTATCAACTAACAAAAATCGCCCTGATGGACATGTTTAGCCAGACCCGGCATGTTGAGGTCATGGCATTGTTTGAAAAGTCACCGGTAAAAACAGCCAATAAACCTCATTAGCAGGGTTATTGAAGATTAAGGACACATTTGACTATGGTTTCGATTCGTCAGTCCCATACGCAAAAAAAGGGACAGGATGGTACTGATTTTGATGCCGCCGCATGGCTTGAGGTATTGCAACTTGACTCCTCCCATGCTCAGGATAACGCCCAAAAGAATGCTCAAGAGCACCGTCAACAACTGTTGGCCGTGCTCGGTTGGTGCCAGAGCCACGCAGCCGATCTTCCCGAGTTGGTCAAAAAAGGGTGTGAGATGGTGGAGATCCTGGTCGAACTGAGGATGGACCCGGATTCACTGACAACCGCACTGATTTTTCCCCTGTTTATTGAAAAATGCGTCACCAATGAAGCGATAGAAAAGCAATTTGGCAAAGACATCATGTTATTGCTCACCGGGGTCGAAAAAATGGATGCGATCAGCACCATTGAAGGTGGCACCAGCCACAAAACCTCAGAAATTCATGTTGATAATATTCGCCGGATGCTAATGGCGATGGTTGAAGATGTCCGTTCGATTGTGATCAAACTGGCTGAGCGGATTTGTAATTTGCGCGATGTTAAAAACGGTAGTGAGGAAGACCGGGTATTGATGGCTAAAGAAACCGCCAGCGTGTTTGCCCCATTAGCCAACCGTCTGGGTATTGGTCAGCTCAAGTGGGAAATGGAAGACCTGTCTTTTCGTTATCTGCACCCTGATGTTTATATGTCGATTGCCCGATTACTTGATGACAAACGCTCAGAACGTGAACAGTACATGGTTGATTTTGTTGACAGTGCGCTAAGTAAACTGGCGGCACAGGAGATTACTGCCGAGGTCGATGGCAGGCCCAAACATATCTACAGTATCTGGAAAAAAATGGATAATAAAAACTATCATTTTGACCAGTTGTACGATATTCGAGCCGTACGAGTGATCACCCAAAGTATGGAAGATTGTTATGGTGCCCTTGGGGTGATCCACGCCAATTGGGAGCACCTTGCCAGCGAGTTTTCAGATTATATTGCCACCCCCAAACGTAATGGTTACCAGTCTATTCATACGGTGATATTAGGGCCTGACGGTAAAACCATCGAAGTGCAGATCAGAACCGAGCAGATGCATCAGGATGCTGAGTTGGGGGTTGCTGCCCATTGGATATATAAAACCGGTGCCTTACCTAGTCGCTCCAGCGGTTACGATGAAAAAATGGACTGGCTGAGAAAACTGTTACAGTGGCAAGAAGAGGTGGCTGACAGTGTTGATTTAACCGAAGAACTTAAACACCAGGTGATTGAAGACAGGGTATATGTGTTTACCCCTAAAGGCGATATTTTTGATTTGCCGGTGGGCTCAACGCCACTGGATTTTGCTTATTACATTCATTCGATGGTGGGACACCGATGTATCGGTGCCAAGGTGTTTGGTCGTATAGTGCCTTTTACCTATCAGCTGAGCACGGGTGACAAGGTCGAAATTTTAACCGCCAAACAGCCCAATCCCAGTCGAGACTGGTTAAACCCCAACTCAGGATTTGTTAAATCGCCCCGGGCCAGAGCCAAAGTTCAGCACTGGTTTAAAGTGATCGACAAAGACAAACACGGCCAAAGTGGTAAAGATCAATTAGAAAGTGAACTGGCTAAAGTAAATCTGCAACTCAAAGACGCGGAGCCCGCCATCAGCCGTTTTAATGTCCATTCGATGGATGATTTACTGGCTGCTATCGGCAGTGGTGATGTGAGAATTAATCAGGTGGTTAACTACCTGCTGGGTTTACTAAAACCCGAGCCTGAGCCGCAAATAGACCCCCGCTTAAAACAAAAAGCCCGCTCTGCTCATACCGGGCAAGTGGTTATTCAGGGGGTTGGTAACCTGTTGTCCCATATGGCTAAATGCTGTCAGCCAGTCACCGGTGATGTGATTTACGGGTATATTACCAAAGGCCGGGGAATTGCCATTCATCGTCAAGATTGTGAGCAGTTTAAACGCTTGTTTGCTGATACGCCGGCTCGGGTGATTGAGGCCGAGTGGGAAGAAAGCTACAGTGGCGGTTATTCTTTGGGTATTCGGGTGGTGGGGCTTAATAATGGTTTGTTACTCAAAGACATCACCTCCGTACTGGCGAATGCCAAAATTACCGTGCTGGGGATCAAAGTCACTGAAGATAATAAACGTCAGGTGACCGTGCTGGATATGAATATTGAAATCTTTAACATGGATGATTTAACCAACGTGCTTGGCAAACTGAGCAACATGGAAATTGTCCTTGAAGCCAAACGAATGAGTAATTAAGCCATCAATAAGCTATCAATAAGCTATTAATAAGCCATAAAGGAAAACACTCTTGAACAAGCAACTGGATGATTTACTGGCTATTATGGCCCAACTACGTGATCCACAAACGGGTTGCCCGTGGGATCTGAAACAAGATTTTGCCTCAATTGTTCCTCATACCCTGGAAGAAGCCTATGAAGTGGCCGAAACCATTGAAACGGGCAATTTTGCCGACTTAAAAGATGAGCTGGGCGATTTATTGTTTCAGGTGGTGTTTTACGCGCAACTGGCGCAGGAGCAAAACCAATTTGCCTTTGCTGATGTAATTGATGCTATTTGCGCAAAACTGACTCGTCGTCATCCACATATTTTTGCCGATAAAACCTTCACCACCGATGCGCAAATTCATGCTAATTGGGAAAATGAAAAAGCCAAAGAGCGGCAACAAAAATCCTCAGCGCCAGTCGCTTTACTTGCCGATGTGCCGCACAACTTACCGGCTTTAACCCGTGCCAATAAATTGCAAAAACGCTGTGCCACCGTGGGTTTCGAATGGCCTGATGTTAAAGGGGCATTACTTAAAGTTAAAGAAGAGATTGACGAGGTTGAACAAGAGCTTGACCGTGAACAATTCGACAATGACGCGTTGGGTGAAGAGCTGGGCGA
>JBLHHD010000377.1:0-4031 GCA_047614605.1 Alteromonadaceae bacterium | reverse complement strand
AAATTCATGTCTTGCTTGAAACGGTCGGCGTTACGGGGTGACAAATAAGAGGTATGGGCTTCGACACTTCTGGCAAATGAGTTCATTACCGTTTGAAAAGCATCTTCACTTTGTGATTGGGTAATACGTTTTAAGGTGTACTTGTAGCGTTTGCCTAGTACTTCTTTGATTTTAACCCATTCTTTGCCGGTTAAATTAAGGCTAAGGGCATCGTATTTAACTCGCTGACGCCATAATTCGTTTAATTGGGCTTGATCTTTTGGCCACTGCGCCTCTTCACGATCGTAGTAATAACTGTCATCAGTGGTAAAGTCCATCGGTTTGTCGAGCAAACTAATCGCATATTGATAACGTTCAAACCGACGTTGCATACCGAGGTTAAATATTTCATAAGCAAAACTTAAATCACCGCTGGCAAGACCGTCATCAAAGCGGTTGCGGTATTTTTCAAATGATTGAATATCGGAGGCTAAAAATATTGATTTGTTATAATCGAGCCCTTCAAAATAACGATCAAAAATTTTGCTGGACAGTTTATCGTTAAATTCGAAGTTTTTGTAATGCGAACGAGTGAAAATGCCGGTGATCCGCTTACTGGCCACCCCATGCTGACTTTGCTGGCTCAGATGCGGGATTTGATTGATATCAATAACTGGTAGCGGTTTGACTTTGGCCGTGCTCTGAGGGGTAACAGTAGCACTTGCGGTAAAAGACAACATCATTGATACGACTAACAACGACGGTTTTAGTGGAAATTGTATACCCATAAAATACTCCTGATGAACACCCAAATACCGACAACCTTTGAGTTTAAGCGCTAAACCAGTTACTGGCTCAGGCTTAAAATCAACAACTGCCATTAAGTTTAATATTAAAGCATAATTTATGCCTTAAAATTAACATGCCTTAAAATTAACAAAGCTAAGCTCAAAGCCACATTCCAAAGCCATAGTCGGTGTGAATTAGGCTAAGAATAGGTTTTCTGCCTTGGTTTTGATAACCATTCCGCTGTTAAGCTGCACATGGACATCACCCTTGGTGACGTCTTTGATAGTGCCCGGTACCGGAGAGTTACCAAATTTAACCAATACCGCAGTGCCTGGCTGACGTTTTTCGGTGGTTAACGGTAATAATTCAACCTTAACGGCTTTCTTAATATCACCACGTTTCGCTTTATCAGCGGTTGCCTGTGCGGTTTTACCCAGTTTTTTATCGGCTCGTGGTTTACTGGTATCTAATCTAGCCTGTTTGGTACTATTGTCGCCAGTTTCATTTTGCGACTTTTTGTAAGACTTCTTGTCTTTAAGGGTTTTACGGCTCTTTTCAAAACGGGCTTTGCTTTCGTCAAGGGCTTTAACCGCATGACTGATGTGATCAGTCTCAAGTGCTGCACCTTCAACGCCGTCAAGATCAATACGCAGACCACCTTTTGAAACACATTTAAGGTAACGCCAGCTCGATGTATAACGACGTAATGCCTGACGTAACTGAGTACGACTAACTAATTCGTCATCACCCACTCGTTCGGCTAATTCTTTAAATATACCAATCTTCAGCGGTTTAGCTTCACCCTCTGCAGTAAAGCAGTTAGGAAATCGCTCTGCCAAGAACGCAATGACCTCTTTTACACCTGTTAATTTTTCACTAGTTACCATTAAAAAAACCTTTAATTATCAATATTGTCCTGAGCATTGACCAGATAGGTATCGAGCCAGTCCAACAGCTCGTCCATGTCAACATCCAGCAATGCTGTATTGCCTCTGAGTTTATCCCAAATACCAGTGAGTACCGTATTAATCAATTCAACATCCATCTCATCAGGTATCCACTCCCAGGCACAATGGAGCAACTCATTTAATCTGTCGGCGACCACATCTTCTTCGCCTTCCCAGTCACCCACTTCTAGCGAGGTAACCAGATAATCTTGTATATTTATCAAGTCTTTCATTAGTCAAAAACCGCTTCAACGAGTACCTTGATAATGTTTTGCATACCGACCTTGTCTTGTTCGTTAAACCGAGCAATCGATGGGCTGTCAATATCGAGCACACCAACCACTTCATCACCTTGAAAAAACGGGATCACCAGTTCAGAATTGCTCGCAGCATCACAGGAAATATGCCCGTCAAAGCCGTGAACATCATCAACCATCTGAGATTGTCCTGTTGATGCACAAGTGCCACACACGCCTTTGCCCATTGGAATACGAATACAGGCAGGTTGCCCCTGAAAGGGACCAAGTACGAGTTCGTTACCATCGACCAGATAAAATCCGGCCCAGTTGATATCTTCCATTGAATTGAAAATCAGTGCGCTGAGGTTCGCCATATTGGCAATAAGGTTGGATTCGCCGCTTAGCAGGCCTTGTGCTTGCAGGGTTAAATCATGATAAAAATTGGTTTGTGACGACATTAATTTAGTAAACAAGGAATTGAGAGTATTTGAGCCTTAAATTAACCTTTTCAAGCCAAAAAAGAAAGGGTTTATTGATGGTTTTTAGTGGTTATAAAAAAGCCCAATGCCTTGGTGTGGCAATTTTAGCCTTGACTGAAACACTATTTGTGCAAAGCCTTTCTGTACAGCTCCAATCAGTTAGCCAGGGTTTATTCAAGTACTTTGAGTAATGAGTTGTCAAGTCCCGATTTAACGATGTCAATAATGGTTTCACAGTGGTCAATGGTAAATTCATTTTCGGCTATTTGCTCATTAAGCTCTGTACGCCGGTCAACAACCGTATTAGCAATAGCGGCTTTGTCTTTGTCGTTAAGTTTATATTCAACAATTTTGACATTAAGTGCTTCGAGCCAGGGATAAATAGCATTTTCGGCGGCTAAGGCACTTTTTCTGACAGTGGGATGGAAATCTTCGCAGGCATTTAAATTTAACAGGTAAAAGTTAAGATAAGAAGCCACAGTGATCAGTTTATAATTGACAGACTGCGCTGAGGATGCGCTAAAGCTTACTACCAATGCAAACATTATTCCTGTGAGGTGTTTTTTCATGTACTATTTTCCAGCCCTATTTTTCTGTCCTATTTAGGACAAAGTTTAGATTAACGATTAACCCATTCACTTTAATCTTAAACTGGCTAATTTTCAAGGAAATAGATTTACAAATATGTCACTCAGATGAGCTTGACGGCAGCGCTGAGGGCGGTTTATGAGCAATCATTGAATTCACTATTTTGGTCATTACTTAAGCTGAATTTAAGGTTATTTGTCAAAGCAATCGCATCAAATGTGGGACAATAGCTGAAGCAAGTATTTTTCATCCAGCCAGCAATTTGTCTCTTCATTCTTATCCCTACTTTTTGCGATCTGTCTGACTTGAGCAGATTGAGCGCAATTCGCCGAAAGGTGGATAAGTTTTCTGCCGCATGGCCCATCCTGACTCGGCAATCATCTTCATTAAAGGCAACATCCAATACCCAATGCAATCCGGTTTCTACTGACCAATGATCTCGAATAACCCGCTCCATCTTTGCAGCATCATCCGATTTTATACTGCTGATGTCATATCTCACTTCTTCACTCCAGCGCCCATCAACAAACCTTTTTGCGCTGATTTTTATGATGCTGGCTAGGTGAGGAAAGTCGTGTTCCTTGGTTAGCCAATCAATATCATGACAAACCCAAGCTTCTCTGATCGCTATTCGACCATCTCCTGAGTCAATACTTTCGTTATAGTAAACTGATTTTTCGGCTCTGATCACGTACCCCTGTTTCAGGGTAACAAATACAATAGTCCCCCAGCAGCTCAGCCAAGGCTGAACTGTTCTTTCAACATCGGTCATTTTAGAAAGTTAGTGCAGGGTGGTAGACGGGGGGAACCCAAGCAGTGTCAGCCAATCGCCCACAAGTTTTCCTGTTAAGACTTCATAAGCTGACGTGCCTTTGTGCTTTCCACTTCTTCGCGGGCGTAAGTTATGCCAAGCCTTGAACAATTCAAGGAAACCTTGGCTTACCCCTTTTCTTACGTACATATAAGGCCTGAGCAAGGCATTGAACCCTTCAATGGCACTGGAAGCTCTC
>JBLHHD010000376.1:0-4049 GCA_047614605.1 Alteromonadaceae bacterium | reverse complement strand
TAAAAATCGTTGACACTACGACAAAACCTTTTGTTGCGAATTCACTTTTTGTTTATCATTAAACCATAACATTCTCAATTTTTAGACATTCTGGTGAGCCTATTTTCTAACCATATGGCGCTCTAGATGATTGCTTCTGTATAATCGAACCCACGGGCGTCCTGCCCTGGTCTGCGTACCCTTTCGTGTAGATCGCTCTTGCTTTCGCTCTTCTCCCCGCCAACGCTAAGTTAAAAACTTAAATTATCCTACGAAAAAGCCCTCTGTTATAAAATGGTGATAACCCGGTGACGAGTTTGCGATTTTGGCCTTGCATAATACCCTTGAAAACTTAACTCATAAGGGAATACCCATGAAAACCAAACATCTTATCGCCGCTGGTCTGTTATCTGTATTGAGCGTTAATGCCAATGCACAAGACTTAAATATCGCTATAACCAACCTGACTCAAGGGTTGCACTTTACCCCGTTAGTGGTTGCTGCTCATAATGCTGATACCTCAGTGTTTTCGGTTGCCACGGCTGCTAGCAGTCAATTGCAACTGCTGGCTGAGGGCGGTGATTTTTCTGGACTAGATGCCCAGCTTAGTGATGCAGCTGCCGATATTATGACTAATCCGGCGGGCGGTTTGTTAGCACCCGCCACTGGTACGCAGCTGACTTTAACGACTACCGATGGCAATAACCTTTTGTCACTGGCGGCCATGGTGTTACCTACCAATGATGGTTTTGTTGGCCTTGATAGCTGGATGATCCCTACCGAAGCGGGTACTTATACGATTTGGCTTAATGCTTATGATGCGGGTACCGAAGCAAACGATGAATTGATTGTTGATGGCTCAGGCGCACCAGGTACTCCGGGTATCCCAGCGGCACCGGGTGGCAATAGTGGAGCAAACGGCAGTGGTGTTAGTGATACGCAAGCTAATGGCAACGTCCATGTTCATCGTGGTGCTTTGGGTGATGATGATTTAAATGGCGGTAAAAGCGATTTGGATAGCCGCGTTCATCGCTGGTTAAACCCGGTAGCTAAAGTGACTGTAACCGTTCAATAATAAGGCGCTAAATTATGTTTATGTTACGTTCAAGCAAGCTTTTGACTTCATTAATACTCGCTGGCGTATTGTCAGCTTGTGGTGGCTCATCAAACAACAACGATACGGCTATGGATACACCTGTGCCACCGCCTGTGCCACCAGTGGTGACACTCGAATATCAGGTGACTGTTAGTAATTTAACTAACGCTCAGCCTTTTTCACCACTGGCGTTGGTGTTACACCAAAGCGGTGAGATTTGGCAAATTGGTCAACCGGCATCACTGATGCTCGAAACACTGGCGGAGTCTGGTGATAACAGTGGGGTGATAGGGGCTGATTTTGTGGTAAGTTCGGCCAGTAATGACGGGATATTATTACCCGGTGCACAGGCCCAGGTGACAATTAGTACCACCGATACAGCGGCGGCTAAATTATCTTTGGCAGCAATGCTGGTTAATACCAATGATGGTTTCAGTGGATTTAACAGTGTTGACTTATCTGCCCTTGAGGTGGGTGGCATGATGCGTTTTACCACCAGCGTATATGATGCGGGCACCGAAGGTAATGGTGAAATGCCAGGTACCATCCCAGGCCCTGCTGATGGTGGCGAAGGTATGAATGAAGCTCGGGATGATGTCGATTATGTTGCTATGCACCCGGGAATTGTCAGCGCTGATGATGGTTTGACGCTTTCTGTACTTAGTGGCGAGCACAAGTTTGATAATCCAGCAATGTCGGTTAAGATTATGCGTATACAGTAACTCGGTTATTTACGCTGATTTTAACCTTTACCATTGCCACGGAGATAAGATGCAAGATTCGACTGTTGATTCGGTATTGATTGTTGAGGATGAACTGGATATTGCAGAGCTTATCAAAGTTCATATGGAAGACCTTACCCTTAAGGTGCAATTGTGTGATAACGGCAATGTAGCCATTGATTTGGCTTTAAGTCAGGATTATTCAGTGTTGATCCTCGATATCAACCTGCCTGGCTGCAGCGGTCTGGATGTGTGCCGTAAAGTCAGGGAGGCCAAACCTGAGCAGGCGATTTTGATGTTAACCTCCCGCACCAGCGAAATCGACCGGGTGGTCGGGCTGGAGCTGGGGGCTGACGACTACATGACCAAGCCGTTTAGCGTGCGAGAGTTGCAGGCCCGGGTTCATGCTTTACTGCGCCGGGTGAACCTGCTGAAAAAAAGTAAAACTACTGAACAGCAATCACCGGTGATCTGCACCGGTCAGCTGATGATCAATCAACGTACCCACGAAGTGGTGTTATATGATAAAACCCTCGATTTAACTTCAACCGAATTTGACTTGATTTGTTTTATGGCCCAGCACCCTAATCAGGTTTTTTCTCGTGCCCAGTTGCTCGATAGTGTTTGGGGTTATCAACACAGTGGGTATGAACATACCGTCAACTCTCATATCAACCGCTTGCGTAACAAGCTTAAGACACAGGATGACGATAACCCTATTATCAAAACGGTGTTTGGCGTCGGCTATAAATTTAATCCCAATGGAGTGATTTGATGAAGCTTTCTTTGTATCAACGGCTGACACTGGCTTTAGTCGGTTTGTTTATTGCGGTGGGTGGGACCTTTTTTTGGTGGTCACATAACCTCGAACAACTCTCACGAAATGAAGCAGAGCAGCGTTTGCATATCTCTTTGGCGAAGCACCTGGCCGAAGATAATCCGTTATTAAAACAAGGGGTTTATGATCAAAAGGCGCTGCAAAACCTGTTTCATACCCTGATGATCCTCGGGCCTGCATTTGAATTTTACTTTATTGATAGTAAAGGCAACATT
Source organism: Alteromonadaceae bacterium (assembly GCA_047614605.1). Classification (GTDB taxonomy): domain Bacteria; phylum Pseudomonadota; class Gammaproteobacteria; order Enterobacterales; family Alteromonadaceae; genus JABSOG01. The sequence continues at coordinate 1,199 of JBLHHD010000376.1, read as the reverse complement.
CTCACTTATTCGGCAGATCCAGGCAAAATCAAACGTAAAAATATTGATTTACTACCGTTGTTAAATTTAATTGAGCAACGTCAGGCGTTACCTGTGTATGGTGATGATCCGAGGCATTTACAGCGGCAAAAAATCTTCTCTGCATCGCCAATTTATAATGGTGATAACTTGCAGGGGTATTTGTATATCATCATTGGTGGTGAAATTTATGACTCGATATTTTCTGGCGTAGAATCCAATCAGCAGCTGGCTCAGTCAATGGGCGTTGTGGTTGGTGTGGTGGTATTTTTCTTTATGGTGTTGCTCGCTTTGTTGCGATTTTTAACCTTACCACTTAAAGAGTTAACCGCTGATTTACGCTCGTTTCGTCAGGCTGGATTTGAAAAGTCGCGAGTGAAACTCTCGCAGTGGCCCAAAGCCGGGCATAACGAAGTGCATGAGCTGGGGGCGGCTTTTAATGAAATGGCCGAGCAAATTAATTACCAGTTAATGCAGTTACAAAACAAAGATAAACAGCGTCGTGAGCTGCTGACTCATTTGTCTCATGATTTGCGTACGCCGCTAGCTTCATTGCAGGGTTACCTTGAGACAGTGAAGTTAAAAGGTAATGAGTTAAGTGAAGAGCAACATAAGCGTTTTATTGGAATCGCCTTTAAAAACGCCAGTCAGCTTAAGCGCTTGGTGGATCAGATTTTTGAACTGGCTCATCTTGAAGGCGGACAGGTGACAGTGAACCTTGAGTCGTTTCCGTTGGGTGAATTATTGTATGATATTGCCGCCAAATTTGCTTTTAAGGTTAAAGATAAAAACATTACTTTGGCTGTCGAACCTCAGCAATGTCAGTTTATGGTTCACTCGGACATTGGTAAGCTCGAAAGGGTGCTGAGTAATTTAATTGAAAATGCTATCCGGCATACGGCACAAGATGGACAGATAACTTTAAGAGTCAGTGAAGGTGATAATCAAAAGCTTAGCGTAGCAGTGGTAGACAACGGCACCGGTATCAGTGCTGATGAGTTACCTTATGTTTTTGATGCCCGCTACCGGGCAAGCAACGCCGTTGATGATAAAAAGCAACACGGTGGGTTGGGGTTGGCCATCTGCCAAAAATTAATGCAGCTTTTACAGTCTGATATTAGCGTTCAAAGCGAACTGGGTCAGGGGACTACATTTCAATTTTGGTTGAGTGCCGGTTAAAT
>JBLHHD010000375.1:0-4057 GCA_047614605.1 Alteromonadaceae bacterium | reverse complement strand
TCGAACCCGCTACCGAGGCTAAACCGCCCACCATAATAGCGAATAATTCGGATTGGGTCATGGTCGGAATAAATGGCTTCACCACCAATGGGGCTTCGGTTTGACCAACAAAGATATTTGCCGTTGCCGACATTGACTCGGTTTTACTGGTGCCAAGCAAAAACTGTAAGCCGCCGCCAAGTACGCGGATAACCATATGCATAACGCCTAAATAATACAGCACTGCGATAAGCGCCGAAAAGAACACGATGACAGGCAATACATGAAAAGCAAAGATAAAGCCCATTTTGAACTTGCCCACATCACCAAACAAAAAGTCGATACCGTCTTTGGCATAGCTAATGATGTTTGAAACAAAGTCAGACACGCTGACCAATACGTCTTTACCAAAGGGCAGGTATAAAACAAAAGCCCCCAATGACATTTGCAATAATAATGCGCCGCCTACGGTGCGCCAGTTAATGTCTTTACGGTGATACGACAAACCATAAGCAATGGCGATAAGCACACCAATACCGACTAAACTTATCCAGGAAACTGAACCCATATCTTGTCTGCTCTTTATGTTGTTATTACTTGTTATTTTAAATTAAAGCGTTGGTTATATTTAACCTGAACTCGGGTTAGTTGGTATGCGCCAGCAACTGATTAATTTTGGCTTTGATGACTTCTATTGCGGTGCGGTTTTTGCCACCTTTGGTCACTACGATGTCGGCCATTTGACGACAACGTTCAATAAATTCAAAATACATTGGTCGCACTGTTTTTTCATACTGATTGACAATAGAGTCAAACGTCCGGCCACGCTCTTGCATATCCCGGCTGATCCGGCGAATGAGGCAAATGTCTAGCGGGGTGTCCATAAATACCCGAATGTCAAACAGATTTCTGAGTTTGGGGTCGGTTAGCAGCATAATGCCTTCGACTAAAATGATCCGTGCGGGTTTGATATGACGGGCTTTATTGGTGCGGGTATGCTCGGTGTACGAATAGATGGGGACGTCAATTGTGTGGCCATTTTTTAAAGCCATTATATGTTCAACCATGAGCTGATGCTCGAAGGCATCTGGGTGATCATAATTGGTTTTGATTCTTTCTTCGAGGAGCATTTCACTTTGATCGCGGTAGTAGGAATCTTCGGAGATAAACGCGATCCCCCCCTCGCCAAGTGAATTTTCTTTAATCAACTCCTGGTAAATGGTGTCGGCAAACAGTGTTTTACCTGATGCAGAGGCACCCGCTATCGCTATAACAGTCGTTTTAAATGGACTCACAATGACACCAACCGAATAAAAAAAGTGGGCTATTATGCTAAATTTTGCGGCCAAAAGCTACGGGCTTTGGTGATGAATTAGTCTGAAATTCAATCCAACAAAGACAAATCCGTAAAACGTTGCCAATATAGAATGCTTAAGTCGCTATTTTATCTATACAAATCAAGTGATTAAATGTTTTATTTATAATAAGGGGAAAGTTGATTGATTGGTCAGATAAATGTACTTTGCGGACTTTTAACTGTACTGTAACCTAACGATGTTACGCTAATGCGGTTTAATCCATTAACTTGACCATCATTTAATGAGTCTGGGAGTTGGTTTAATAATAGTGGTTTAATAGTGGTTTAATAGTGGTTTAATAGTGGTTTAATAGTGGTTCAGGTGGTCAATTTAACATGAAATCATTGACTATCAATGGAAAAACGGGATACAGCCGCGGCCAAATTTTGCCGGGTTGTTGTTTAGGCTCCCCAATGGACAATTAGTTCTTGTCTGGAAACACCGTTCCTAGCCGCCAGTATGGCGGGACAATAACTATGCAGCGAAGTCGTAAGGCTTATTAATCAATAAGCTAATGATTTCATTCCGATAACAAGTTAACGCGCACAGCGCAAAAGTTAACGTTTCGGGATGAGAACTAATTAGTTAAGCAAAAACTTAACTGACTAATGACGCCTTTATCGTCATTTAGGTCTAGACTTGAGCGGTGTGGTGGTTCTTGCGCCAACTATGCATAGGCAACAAAATGCAAACAGTATCAAAAAAGCACCAAAAGAGTACTAAAAACTTATTACCTGAGCTTATCAATTAAGAATAATCCGGGTAAATATCAACAAAAAACAGTAGAAAATTCAAATGCTATTGGGGATCATCAATTATGTATAACAAAATAGGCTTAAGCCGTATTGCCATTGCAGTCGCAATGTCGATGGGTTTATCAAGCGCAGCTCTGGCAGAAGACACGTCTTCGAGTATTCGTGGTACCATTTCCAGCCAGTCTGGCGAAGTGGTTGCTGGTGCATCGGTTACGCTGAAGGATACTCGTACAGGCTCCGTCAAGCAGCTGACAACTAACGAAAGTGGTCGTTACAGAGCTCGTGGTTTGCGGGTTGGTGGACCTTACACGTTAACGGTTAAAGATGCGCAGGGTACCAGAACTCAGGAAGGTATTTACATCAACTTGGGTAAACCTGCCAATATTGATATGCAATTGGTGTCGGTTACCGACATTGAAAAGATTGCGGTAACCGGGCGCAGCTTTGGGGTGATAACGGAAACCAAAGGGCCTTCTTCAACCTTCAACTTTGACGATTTACAATCTCAGCCCACTATCTCTCGTGATATTAAAGATATCCTGGCTATCGATCCGCGTATCACCATTGATAGCTCCAATTCCGATGCGATTGTTTGTGGTGGTGGTAATAACCGTGCTAACAGCATGACTGTAGACGGTATTAAGCAAAATGATAACTTTGGTCTGAACGCCAACGGTTACCCAACTGAACGTTTACCTTTCCCGTTTGATGCTATCGATCAGGTAGCGGTTGAGTTGGCCCCTTTTGATGTTGAGTTTGGCGGATTCACCGGCTGTAACATTAATGCGGTTATTCGCTCAGGTACCAACGAATTCCATGGTAGTGTTTTTACCGACTACACCAATGACTCTTTGCAAGGGGATGAAATTGATGGTGTTAAATTTGAGGTGCCTAAATTTAATGAAGCCCGTTATGGTTTGACGTTTGACGGACCACTCATTAAAGACAAATTATTCTTCTTTTTGGCTTATGAAAAGCATAACCCCACCGAGATTTTCGATAATGGACCTGTAGGTGGTGGTTTTGCAGAGCCGATTGTTGGCCTTGATGTCGCCACACTAAATGACATCGCCAGTATAGCCAGTAGTGTTTATGGCTATACGCCGGGCAGCATTGTTAACTCTGCTGACGAAGAAGAAGAGAAAATGTTGCTGAAACTTGATTGGGATATTAACGCCAGTCACCGTGCTTCACTGACGTATCAAAATACCGATGGTAATACGATTAGTTCAACCGGGCTGGGTAGTACCAGCTATGCGTTTAATGACCGTTACTACGAACGTTCTAACGAATTAACCACTTACTCGGCGCAGTTCTTTTCTGAATGGACCGACAGCTTTGTAACTGAAATGCGCGTGGGTTATGCCGAAATCAAAAATGGTCAGAAACCGTTTACTTCTGATCCGAGCTTTGGTGATGTGACCATCCTTGATGCGGTGGACGGTGTTGATGTCTTTTTAGGGGCTGATCAGTTCCGTCAAGCCAACAAACTGGATACCGATACCACCAGTGCTAAATTTACTGGTACTTACTTTTTAGATGATCATGAGATCACCGGCGGCTTTGAATACGAAGGTGTTGATGTATTTAACTTGTTTGTGCCGGGTAGTCAGGGGCGTTTTGAGTTTGATTCACTCGAAGACTTCCGTAACGGACAAGCCAGTCGAATTCGTTACAACATTCCTTTGTCTTTAGACGCAAATGACGGGGCGGCGAGCTTTACATTTGAAACGACTACCTTTTATATCCAGGACAAGTGGGCGGTTAATGATGATTTAACCCTGACCTTTGGTTTGCGTTACGAGCAGTGGGACAGTGATGATATTCCCACTCATAACCCTAACTTTCAGCAACGTTATGGCTTTAGCAATGCGGTTGAACCGGATATGGACTTGTTACAGCCACGATTGGGCTTTAACTACGTGATGGATGATGAGACCTTCATTTATGGTGGCGTTGGCTTGT
>JBLHHD010000374.1:0-4060 GCA_047614605.1 Alteromonadaceae bacterium | reverse complement strand
ATGGGCCGAGATAAAGTAGGGGATCAGATACTGCTTTTTACCCGCCTCTTTGGAAAACTGGTCAAATAGCGCTTTGAATTTGTCATAGGTGCCCATGCCGGGTTTCATCATTTTACTTAATGGCCCATGCTCGGTGTGCTCCGGGGCAATTTTTAAGTAGCCGCCAACGTGGTGTGTGGCTAACTCTTTGATATAACGTGGATCTTTAATGGCGATGTCATAACGTACGCCAGAGGCGATAAGGATTTTTTTCACTCCTTTGACGTCTCGGGCTTTGCGATAAAGGTCGATGGTTGGCTGGTGATCGGTGTCCATATGACCACAAATATCCGGGTATACACAGGATAATCGGCGACAGGTCGATTCGGCCTTGTCACTTTTACAGCGCAGTTTGTACATGTTGGCTGTTGGTCCGCCTAAATCTGAAATAACGCCAGTAAAGCCGGGTACGTTATCGCGAATTTGTTCAATTTCACGAACAATGGACTCTTCTGAGCGGCTTTGAATAATACGCCCTTCATGTTCGGTAATAGAGCAAAACGAACACCCGCCAAAACAACCGCGCATGATGTTGATAGAGAAACGGATCATGTCGTAAGCTGGAATTTTTTCTTTACCGTACTTAGGGTGAGGCACACGGGCATAAGGCAAGTCAAAAACGCCATCCATTTCATCGGTTTCTAAAGGGTAAGCGGGTGGATTAACCCAGATAATTCTATCACCATGGCTTTGCACCAATGCTCTGGCACAACCGGGGTTGGTTTCTTGGTGAAGAATACGTGAGGCGTGGGCATAGAGCATTTTGTCGCTTTTTACTTTTTCAAATGACGGTAGATTGACATAAACCTTTTCCCAGGGTTTGAGCTTGACTGGTTGGATCATAACCACCTGAGCCTCAGTAGGGTCGTTGGCCTGAGTGTCTTTAGTTGCGCAGGCCGTTTCTTCGGTGACATAAGGACTTGTGATCGCGTCAATTTTGCCAATTTTATCGAGGGTTTGCGAATCAACACCGCGCCAGCCCGGTAGTGGGGCCTTTTGGATCACCACAGTGCCACGAATATCAACCATGCTTTTAATGTCTTGACCATCGGCGATACGGTGAGCAATTTCGACTAAGGGCCGTTCGGCGTTGCCATAGACCAAAATATCGGCTTTGGCATCAAAAATGACAGTACGTTTAACGATATCTGACCAGTAATCATAATGCGCTATACGCCGCAAACTGGCTTCGATGCCACCGATGATAACCGGGATGTCTTTAAAGGCTTCTTTACAACGCTGGGTATAGACCGTTACGGCACGATCTGGGCGTTTGCCTGATACGTTACCGGCAGTATAGGCATCGTCATGACGCAATTTTCGCTCTGCGGTATAACGGTTGATCATTGAGTCCATGTTGCCAGCGGTAACGCCAAAGAATAAATTGGGTTTGCCCAAAGACATAAATTCGTCTTTGCTTTTCCAGTCTGGCTGGGTGAGGATGCCGACCCTGAACCCTTGGGATTCAAGCATTCTGCCAATAACCGCCATGCCAAAGCTGGGGTGATCCACATAAGCATCACCGGTGACAATGATGATGTCACAGCTGTCCCAACCCAATTGCTCCATTTCTTTACGAGTAGTCGGTAAAAAAGGCGCAGGACCAAAACATTCTGCCCAATACTTGGGATAAGCGAATAAGTTGCGCTGGGGTTGCAGTAATGGGTTAGCTTGCATAGGCGAAAATATCAACAATGTTAAAATTGGGAGGCGCATTGTAACAGCATGTATGGCACTTGACGACGGTTAATTATTGTTCAGAGCTAATTTTGTCCCGTCAATGTTGGGAGGTGGCCGTTGTCGTAATTATTTAGGTCAGTGTATTTGTCAAATTACCTGCCTTTATGGGTTGTTTTTTTGTCAGGATTAAGCGACTCTTTTATTCAGGTGAGTCTTTTTCATTTCAATGGGTAACGTCATTAGTCAAACCACACAAAAACATTTTTATCGCAAGGTGCTCTCGGCTTGCCCCTATTGTGACCTGTTGATCAAACGTCATAATATGACTGCTAACCAATACAGCATCTGCCCGCGTTGTCACTCAAAAGTTGAGCATAAACACGGTTATGATCCGGTGTTTCTTAAATGGACGGTGATGGCGGCGTTATTTTTTTATATTCCCGCCAATTTTTACCCGCTGGTAACCGTCGAAATCGCAGGTTCTGTGCAACAAACGTCGGTTTATAACGGCATTGTTTTATTGTTGCAGCAAAATAAATTAATCACCGCAGCCATTGTGTTGTTTTGTAGTTTACTGGTGCCGACCCTTATCGCCGGGACCTTTGTTGTGTTGCTGTTTTTACGTAACTACAATATGTTGTTTGGCGTTCAAAAATATTGTGTCAGAATGCTTATCCGCTTGCGGGAGTGGGCGATGATGGATATTTATTTACTCAGCTTTTTTGTCACGATTATAAAAATACGCGATTTGGGCGAAGTGCAAATGGAGATCGGTCTGGCGGCTTATTTGGGGATGACTCTGTGTATCAATAAGCTTTTTATTAGTTATGACAGACGGGCTTTGTGGCGACTGATCACCAAAGGTAATGCGGATTGCGAATGAAAACTGCTCGTAACAATGGTTATGTATTATGTCACGATTGCCATTCATTAAATAATAATCAGGACCCTCATTGCTATCGTTGTCGGGGGGTGTTGCAATCGAGGATCAATAATAGTCTTGGTATGGCCTGGATTTGGCTGGTGACTGCTGCACTTTTTATTATCCCGGCCAATATCTATCCCATTACGGTGATTAATCGCTTTGGCGTGCTGGAACCCGATACAATTATGTCGGGAATAGTGTCTTTAATCGAATCAGACATGATCCCGATTGCTATTATCGTTTTTGTTGCCAGTATTGTGGTGCCAGGTATCAAAGTCGTGGGGCTGTTTTATATTTATATCAGTGTACATATGAAAGCACCGGTATCGCATCGGCGGATCACCGCAATGTTTCATTTTATTGAGTGGATTGGCCGCTGGTCGATGCTGGATTTATTTGTTATATCACTGATGATTGCTTTGCTTGATATCGGTCAAATGAGTGTTGCTGCGGGGCCAGCGACTATGGCCTTTGGCCTGCTGGTGGTCTCTACCATGTTGTCGGCCCAAGCTTTTGATACCCGTTTGTTATGGGACAGTTTGTGGCATAAAGAACCCGGCGCTGAACAGTCTGACCAAGAAGCACCTGAAAATAAAAAGGGATAAAAAAGCTGTGGAAAATGATTACCCTCAACCTAACATCAGAACCAGCTCTGTGGCTTATACCGTCTGGATATTGCCGCTTCTCGCCCTGGTGCTGGCTTTTTGGTTGATTTATAAGAACGTAGTTGATGCTGGTATTCATATATCGGTGACTTTTCCTGACGCTACCGGCATTGTTGCCAATAAAACCCCCGTTAAGTTCAGAGGCATGGAAGTGGGCCGGGTGAAAAACCTGACGGTGCTTGAAGATGGCTCGGGGGTTATCGCTCAAATTGAAATGGATAAAGTAACTATCCCTTATTTAACCGATAAACTGCACTTTTGGCTGGTTAAACCCAATGTCGGTTTTGGGGGGATCTCGGGGCTCGATACCTTGTTTTCGGGGGCTTATATTCAAACCGACGGTGACGAAATCGCTAAGCAGGGTAATATCACCCGTTATTTCAAAGCGCTGATTGGTGCTCCACCGGTTGAAGTTCCCAAAGGGTTAAAGGTTTTTAAGCTAGTAACAACCAATGCCGCAGGGGTTAACCCGGGTTCGTTGATTTATCATCGTAATATTCAGGTGGGTACTGTTCATGCAGTGCAGTTAAGTGATGACCATCAATCGGTTGAAGTGACCATTACGCTGGAGCCTAAGTACCGTGGGTTGGTTAAGACCTCCAGTCGTTTTTGGAATATTTCGGGTGTTAAAGCATCATTTGGTTTGTCTGGGATTAAAGTCGAATCCTCAGGTGTTGCGGCGATGTTGATTGGCGGTATTGCGTTTAGTTCACCGAAAAAGTCGGCTAAAGCACAGCGAAACACCTCATTT
>JBLHHD010000373.1:0-4075 GCA_047614605.1 Alteromonadaceae bacterium | reverse complement strand
TATAATTTTTTGGCGGTTACTGGCTACCTATGACCCATTTGCAGAAAAACCTCGCTCACTTGCATAGGGTGCTGCCGCAATATCGACCATGTCGTCAATGCGGCAGAAAATTGGAAAAAAAACGGGTAAAAAGGTGTCAAGCGTTATTTTTCAAAAAACTCAAAAATAATTCGCTGAGTAGTTACTAACTTTTTTTGTCTACGAGGGAGGATTAGATAAGCAATAAAATGCAACAGGGCTGCGCTGACAATAGGGTAATTGCGGTTTAATGAGATTGTGTCGATGACACTGAAATGGGCATTTATGACCTAAAACAGTGTCAAGTCATTATTCGTCATTTTTTAAATTATTTCCTCAGTGCTGTAGGCTACCCGGTGATTTAGAGTGGATACCAAAATAACTTAGTGAGTTAATGTAATTGGTATTACTTGGCATCATGACCAGTGCGCTAAAACATGGCAGGGATAGAGATATTAAACGTTATCTTAAGTGGCTGACAGAAAGCCTGAATTCAATGGCCTTGGACGGCCATTTGGCGCTAAACTTCATCAGAACGGTATTGAATTATTTACTCAATGTAGGAGATACCGCTGATGTTGAACAATTTATTAAAGGTGGTCAACGATTACCTGAGCCGGTACGAGGTGAATTTATGACAATAGCAGAAAAATTACGCGCAATGGGCGCAGAAGAGGGTAAAGAAGAAGTGGCGGTCAGTTTACTTAAAGAAGGTGTTGAACCCAAATTCGTAGCGCGAGTTACCAAGCTTGAATTAGCTGCTGTTCTTAAATTACAAGCTGAGCTTGATAATTAGGGCGACACGATTAGTGGGTCTAACGTCGCCTGTCGACGATCAATCTTCTAAACACTTAACCCTCCAAACAATCAACCAACGCCTGAAATCGTTGCAACCCTTCAACAAAATTGCTTTGCCCCAGTCCGAGGCGAAAGTAATTACCCTCAATATCAAACAAGTCGCCGGGTAATATCAATACTTGGTGCTCTACTGCCAGCTTTTCGGCCAGTTGGTGAATGTCTATCACAAGGTTTGACTTTACCAGAGTGAGTATTCCGCCTTTGGGGGGGTGCCATTCAAAGCGGTTGCCGTTGGTTTCAATAAACTGGCTAAAAGCGGCCAGATTGGTCTTAATGATGTGATTATTACGTTTAATGATTTGCTGGTGATTATTGATGGCGATTGTCGCCAGATGTTCATCGGTCGCTGATGAGCAAATTGAGGTGTAGCCCTTAATGTCTAGTAGTCGTTGTAACAGAGCTTTATCTTGAGTGACTGCCCAGCCGATACGCACGCCGCCAAGGCCAAAGCTTTTTGACATCACGCCAATGGCGATGGTCTTTTCGTAAGCCAGCAGCGGGTGGTGAATATCCAGCTCAACCTTATCGGATTCTTGATGAGTAGAAAGTACCGAAACCTCATCACTGATAAGGTAAATCCCCTGTTCTCGGGCAAGTGTCACTATCTCTTGTGCCAACTCACGAGGCATCACTGCACCTGTGGGGTTGTGAGGGGAGTTAAGTACAATAAAGCGGGTATTGTTGCTGAGCCTTGCTTTAATATCGTCGATGGTGAACTGCCATTGATTGTCAAATGACAACTCAACCGCTTTGACGGTGACCCCCAGTTGCTCAGGCACCGCTAAAATTGATGGGTAACAAGGGGTGAGGACAATTGCCTCTGATGCTGTCGACTCTGTTTGACTATTAAGCGCATTAAAGGTGGCAAACAATGCCTCTTGAGCACCACAAAAAACAGCAACGTTATCGGCGTCAATGACTTGTGGGTTGGGTAGCACACGCTGGTGTATTGTTGCTATAGCTTGACGTAAAGCGGGCGAGCCTGGAATGGTTGCATAGCCAAGGTCAAGCTGGTCGAGGGTATTGGTTTTATCAAATGCGAGCAATTGGGCAAAGCTCAGCGACTCACAGCATGAGTCACTAAGGTTATATTGTAACGGCTTGCTCAATCGTTTGCGCAAGCCAGTAAGATAAGCGAGATGCTTAAACGGTTTAAACTCCATCGCTAGTTTTTTAGCCGCCAAATACTCATTTGGCTGCTGTTAAACTGATATTTACGCGCTGACTCCCGTAACAAATAAGGAATGTCTTTGGTTTCAATCAGCTCAAAACGCTCGCCAAGCAAGTGTTGCAAACCATCTAAGGTGGTAAAGTTTTCGCCGTTAACTTTAACTCCACCTAACCATTTACTGATCATTCTGTCTTCGTCTGACCAATCATAACAAGAGGTCAGCACTAAATAACCCTTGGCATTAAGGCGCGAATCAATGGTGTTAAGGAATCGCTCAGGGTCGTATTGGCGCTCAAGCATATTGGCACAAAAAATCAGGTCGTAACCGCTGTATAACGGTTTGAGGTTACAGGCATCACCCTGACTAAAGTTGATTTTATTTCTGACCTCAGCATAAGGATGTTGATTGATATTGATATCCTTAAACGCCATCAATTCGCCTTCGGTTTTGATGGTGTACCGGCTTTCTCCCTGCTCTTGCAAGCCAAAGGCGTGCTGGATCATTCGGGCAGTAAAGTCGATAGCATCAACATGAGCAAAATGGCTCGCCAGTTCAAAAGATGAACGACCCACGGAACAGCCCAAATCCAGGGCTGTTAAATTTTGCGGCTGGTCAAAATGACTCAAACAGGCTTTAACGCAGCTAACGGCGTAGTTTTCGTAACCCAGCGGGTGACTGGCATTAGCTGATAAATCACCATAGTTAAATTCGAGTTGCTGGGCTACCAGAGCGTCGGCTTCAAAAGTATTTACTTTGTCTACCGGGATATCGGCACTGTCACTTTGAATGTAACGAAACCCGGCGTGTTGGAAGAAGTGTTTTCTAAAGGCATAACGAGAATGTTTTTGTGCTTCATTACCGGTTGAGATCCACGAACCGCCTTTAATCAGGTTGTGCTTACCGTCAAAGGTTGGGGTCGAAAAGTCGTCATATAAAGGGTGTACTTTAAAGCCGCTTAAACCGTCAAAGGGGCTTTCGGTCCATTGCCAGACATTGCCAATCACATCAAAAATGCCATCAGTGGAGAATTTGTCAACCGGGCAGGGCGAGGCAAAGTATTCAAGATTGATATTACCCGGGGCTTCTTGCCAGGTGGGTAAGTCTTCGCTCATTTTGTTGCGTAGGCTGAACCACTCGGGTTCGGTCGGCAAGCGAATATGGCTGCTGGTTTGGGCTGACTTGTAGTTACAAAAGGCTTTGGCTTCGAGGTTATTCACTTCTACCGGCCAGTTTAGTGGCAGTTTGATCACTTCAAATAGATTACGCTGATAATAATCACCGCCCTTTTTAGTCCAAAACCGTGGCATGGTGGCTTTGGTAAAGGCTAACCAATTTTGCCCTTCTTCATCCCAATACTCAGACTTGAGGTAACCATCGTGCTCAACAAAGGCCATAAACTCTTGGTTAGAAACCAAATATTTTGAGGTTTTAAAGGCCGCGACGTTAACGTTTTTGCTGCCGTATTCGTTATCCCAACCGTAGGTTTGATCATCAACCGGTTTGCCCAGGGTAAAAGTACTGGCTTGTACGGGGAGTAATTGGTTCTTGGGGGCGTCACCTACATAAGGGCAAGCGGCCCAGTGGGCGTCTTTACGCAGGTATTGCAGTGGCAACATGCGCATGATGACTGATGAAGTTTCAATGTGAATTCGCTCGTGCTCAATGCCCATCAAAATAACCCAAGCTAACGAATTTGGGGTGATGGGTAATTCAAGGTCCATCTTATCAATCAGCTCGATGATCCGTTTCTTGACGCGGTTACGGTACTCTTTAACTTGTTGCACGGTAGGCCAGCTGTAGTGGCTGGTGTCAAGGTCATCCCATGACATTTCGTCGACACCCACGGCGCAGATAGATTCTATTTTGCTGTCGACACGCTGGTCGATAAACTTGCCTAAGATCAGCTTGTTAATGAAAAATGTGGCGGTATGGCCAAAATAGAAAATCAGTGGATGACGTAACGACTCAGGTCGCAAAAAGTAAGCTTCATCGGCGCTGATAGTATCAAAAAGCGACTCGTAAAGTGC
>JBLHHD010000372.1:0-4076 GCA_047614605.1 Alteromonadaceae bacterium | reverse complement strand
ACATACCAATTTGGATGCTCACCCATCCTGACTTACGTCATACAGCGAGAATTAAAGCATTCATGGATTTTATGGGACCTCGAATGAAGGTGGCTCATGAAGTCCCTGAACTTTAGTAAGTACCGAGTAGATGGATAATGAACCCATTTCAGCGGTTGTTTTATCACCTTTAGCGGCAGCCAATGCTACCTTGGCCTTAAATTCGGATAAGTGGTTACGTCGTTTGTTGCTCATCATCTGCTCCTGATTTTAATAGGGTATTAAAGCAGGTTCATCTTCAAAGTTTTCGTCTTGACAGGTTACTACCACATCAGGATACGAATATTTATTGGCACCTTCGCTTTTAACCCTCATATCACTGGCATACACACTGCACGGCTTATGTCATAACTCATTGCCTAAAATGCGAACCAGGTTTGAATACCGTTGATTGTGTTTTTTACTCGCACCAGCAATGGCGGAAATGGCACTGTCAAAGAATTCATGTTTTACATCAGATGTTTTTTGGGTCGTTAAATATTCTGCTGCTGTTATTTTGCTTTTCGTTTGTGAAAGCATGATTAATTTCTCTTTGTTACGGTGCTTTGTGGGGGAGGGTGATTCATACAAACAAGTTTAAGCTAACGTTTAAAGCTAAAAAAAGATTTAACAACCGACTTTAATATAAGCAATTTCCGTGTTTATTGTGATGCTTGTTGCCCCCTCGCCATCTATCATTAGATCTGTACAAATAACCAAAGGAGAGATCACAACCCAATAAAATAACGACTAACATAAGCAATAGGCGCTGAAACAAAAGAGAGGGCATCTCTAATGCTTGAGCTGGGCCAGAAAAAGCTGGGCCAGAACAAGCAAGCCGAACAAGCTTTACATGTTCAAAGATCGATACTAGCCAAAGCTGGCTGAGGCTTAGTCCTTAATCGGACCATACATAAACCACAATATAGCGCGGTAATACTGTGATTTTGGACTGGATTTACGATAGTATACCCAGTGACCTCAAAATGAATTCCGCATTTTGAGGTCACTGGGTATACTTTACCATTGCCATTTATTAAAAACCGAGTGATCTTGTGACGAAAAAAGCCGCTTCTTTAGCGACCTGTGTGGTAAAAAACCTACTGTTGCCAGCCATACTGATGAGTACGGCGATCAATGCTGCCACTGATCCGTTAGCTAGCGGGACAGAATATACGGTAAAAAACGGTGACTGGTTAGCAAAACTCGCCCGAGTTCATTTAGGCAATTCGCTGGCTTATTCACAAATCGTTGTGGCCACTAACGCCAAAGCAGCCCAGGATAGCCGATTTGCTACTATCAATGATATCCACTCATTAAGTCCCGGCCAGTTGATCTGGTTACCAACCGCAAATAGCGTGACTGAAACGGCGGTTGCTGGTGTGGTCTCTTTGCTGCAAAAAGAGCCGACTATATCCTCTGTTGCATCCTCTGTTGCATCCTCTGTCATACCCCCTGATGTGAATGAAGAGCCTTTGGCTGTTGAATTGGTTGAAGTTGCCGCCGTCGTTGTACAACAACCGACAGCGGTGGTTAAAACCATGAAAGTGAGCATCCCCCAATCTAATTGCCAAATTCAGACCTGGTATGACTATCAGATTGTCGCCATACCCAAGGTTAACGAACGTTGGATTGTGCAGGGAGTACGCCTTGAGGAGCGAGCCATTCAAGCGTTTAAGTTACGCAATGATGCCCGGCTTAATGCGCGTTTTATGATAGCGGATAAAGATGCAGTGGCAAAACATCGTCTGCAGGATAAGCTCGAATATGGTAACCCTAACGGCCCGACATTTTCTTACCAAATCACTCAAGCACAGTCATCAGGATTTAAAGGCAACGCCATTTACCAGTCAATAATCGACAATGCCGGTAAACTCACCGCCTTATTTGACGAACAGTGTCATTAGAGGCTGAGCGAGCGTAAAGCTTACTCTGGTACTGATTTCGAGTCGTCATGTTCGATTTTAATTTTCAAACCAAGACCCTGTATTACTTCAGTTAAACTGGCTGCGGTATCATTGGCTGCAAAGGCATCATTTAAATACACTGCTGCAATATCAGCATTGCGCAGATGTTTATTGTGGGTGGTTCTCACCTTTTGTGTTATTTTAATGCCCTTTTTATGAATAAGCCAGAATGTTATAGGTTACGTTCATCTGGTCTTACCCTATAGAATACATATTTCAACCCACGCCGACTACGAATAATACAAACCACTAGTTAACACAAAGTCTGCCACGGCATCGGGCATTAACCCTTGATTTGATGCGCCCATTTTAATATTTTGACGAATTTGACTTGATGAAATGTCCAGTTGTTCAATTTCGGCCAGATAAATCAAACCGCGGTGGTGTTGATGGAGCTGTTGATAATCATTGGTTTGATGGCGCTCAAGGACATCGGCGATAGCTGATTGACTGTCGAGCACCGACCCCGGGCGATAGCTAACCACCAAATGACATAACGGCAGTATATCAGCCCAGCGATACCAGGACTTAAACGATAACAGCGAGTCCATTCCCATCAAAAAGCAGATCGGGGTGTCTGGCAGATCCTGACGGATGTTCTCTAGGGTGACCACTGTGTACGAAGGGTCGTGGCGCTGTAACTCTCGCAGATCAACGCTAAACCCCGGCATGTCCTGACAAGCTAATGTCGCCATGTGTGCTCTTTGCTCGCTGGTGGCATTGGTGCCAGTTTTATGAGGTGGTTTATGGCTGGGCATAAGCCTTATCTCGTTTAAGCCCAGCCCGGTTAGTATTTGTTGCGCTGGTTTGAGATGACCGTAATGAATGGGGTCGAATGTGCCGCCAAGTATGCCAATGGGTTTGGTGTGCTTGGCTTTATTTCGCTTAGCCTGGCTCATGGGGGGTCCTTAATTGGCGGTTAGTGGGTACGCACTGAGTTCGTCGGCAAAACTAAACGACAAACAGATATGACACAAGTCGGTAAAGGGGTGCGACTGGCTGACGGATTTGAACTTTCTATCGAGGGTATTTAAGTCTTTGACCATGATTTCTAACTGGCGCATTGATAATCGCGATAAGGCGCTGGTGATCAACGATTGGCGGTTACTCCAGACTTTAAATTGTTGTAATACCTGGGATACAGCCATACCTGAGTGGACTAACGATTGCATTTCAATCAGCTGTAAAACTTCTCTGATCAGCGCCCAATTGACAATATTTGGCTCAATCCCTTCTTGTTGCAAACTGAGTAAAATGTTGACGGCCTGAGCCATATTACCGGCGAGCAATTCGTCAACCAACGCAAAAACATTAAATTTGGACTGATTGAGGATCACACTTTGCAGGTATTCGGTGCTGATCCGTTGATTGGGGTTGCTGATCGCCAGCTTTTCGATTTCTTGTGAAGCGGCCAGCAGGTTACCACTATAAAAGTTAGCTAGCAGGCGAGTTCCATCAGGGTCTAACTGCACCTGGGCTTGCTGGCAACGCTGGTTGATCCAGCGGATAAAGTGATCGCCGTCAATGGTGTACAGCGGAATAAACACACCTACCGACTGGAGAGTTTTAAACCATTTGGTTTTTTGCACACCCGCTTCAATTTTGCCGCCGTGGATCACCAAAATAGTGTCCTGATTGAACACTGTGGCCAATTCATTGAGTGCTTTGGCCCCTTGTTGACCGGGTTTGCCCTTGTCAATTTCGAGTTCGATCAGCTTTTTACTGGAAAATAACGACAAGCTGTTAAAAGCGATAAATAACTCGTCCCAGTCGAATTGGCTATCAACGGTCAGTGATACCCGCTCTTCAAAACCTTGCTGACGGGCCGTGTGGCGAATGAGATCCATGGCTTCGAGTTTTTGCAAAGGCTCGTCACCAAAAATCAGGTAAACCGGATTAAAGCCTTTATTGAGCTGTTGGGGCAGTTGATTGGCGTAAATCTTCATGATTGTGAGTACTCAGCGCTATCTGTTATCAGTTATTAGTTGGTGCTGTTGCCCAGACTCGCCAGTTGACGAACAATTTTGTCAGCGGCTTGCTGACGCATTTCTTTTAAAATCAACTTAAGCTCTTTAGATTTTGCCAGCGCAC
>JBLHHD010000371.1:0-4079 GCA_047614605.1 Alteromonadaceae bacterium | reverse complement strand
ATAACGCATAGAAAAGAATAACCACATCACCAGCAAGACCAGTAAAAAACCTTGCCAACCGTTATTGAGTAGCATGTTCAGCCGATCTTTAACCGTTTGCGCGGTATCTTGAGTCAACACCAAAGAGACGCCTTTAGGCGCTATTGCTTGCTCTTTTAAGGTAAAGGCTTTGACCACCTCAACCAAGTCAATAGCGTCTTGGTTTTTGGCTTTTTTGATATCAATTAGTGCAGCCCGTTGACCGTCAAAAATGATTTTTTCTTCACCCAGCTCAAACCCTTCGCTGATCTCGGCAATTTCTTTAAGTTTGATTTGCGCCCCGCTTTTGGTGCTTTTGATCACCAATTCGCCGAGAGTTTTAGCCGTCACTTGCTGCTGATTAAAGCGCACTAATAAGGTTTTACCCTTAGCCGTAATATCACCACCGGGTAATTTAATGTTTTGTCGCTTGATCAAATTAGCCACTTCACCGGGTGACAAACCAAACTGACGTAACTTAAACTCTGATAACTGCACTTTTAGCTGCTGATCTGAAAACCCCTTGATCTCAACAATCGAAATGCCCGGCTGCTTTTTAAGCTTTCGTTTAATCACCTCGGCATAAGCTTTAAGTTCAAAGTCAGCAATATCAGCCGTCAAAGCCAGCGAAATCAAATGCTGGTCACGGTCAAGCTCCCGTACAATCGGCTTTTCGGACAACTCGGGAAAGTTATCAACCGCATCAATTTCAGTTTTTACCTCGGCTAATAAACCGCCAACGTCACCGCCTTCCATCACTTCAATAGTCAGGTTAGCAATACCTTCTCGGGCCTCACAACTGATTTTATCAATGCCATTTAACGCCTCAACCGCTTCTTCCATGGGGATACACAACGCTTGTTCAGTCTCTTGCGTACTTGCCCCGGGATAAACCACCGACACTTTGATCCTGTCAGTACTAAACTCAGGGAATGTTTCTCGTTTAAGGTTAGGTAGAGTACTCAAACCGGCAACAAAAATCATCAACATCAATAAGTTGGCTGCGGTTGGATGCCTGGCAAAAAATCCTATCATTGGGTTTGCTCCATCGCGGCTTTATCCATTTGTGCATCGGTCACCGTACGTACTGTCATACCATCAACAGCAGGTAACAAATCGGTTGTGATCACCCAGTCGTTGACCGAAACCCCCTGCTCTTCCCCGGCGGCAATAGCGGCATAGTCGCCCGATTCAAACAATACATTGACCTTTTTGGTCCGCAACACATTATCTTCAACCACATATACCCGCTGACCATGAATGGCGATCACAGGCACACTTAGCACCTCTTTAGCTTTGGCTTTAACATTTACCTGAACAAACATATCGTTAAGTACTGGCGGATGGTTGATGGGATCAAAGGTTTTCCAGTCATTCTCCATTTCAACCATCAGCACCACGGTATTACCCTGAGAGTCCATGCTATCGCTAACCCGGGTAACCACACCTGACCATTGCTGCACCGTTTCACCGGCATAAAGTGTGATATCAGCCTGCAAATTCAGCCGTTTTATATCAGGGAAACTATCGCCATTGCGTATCTGAGGGTTAATTGACTGAACCACCAATTGCTTCATGTCGTTAAATGAAAATTGAGCCGGGATCTCCATTGCCCCAATGTGATTGGCTTGTAGTAATACCGACTGAGGATTGATCACCTGCTCGGCCTTGGCGTTAACCTGGGTGATACGGGCATCAAAAGGAATGACTATTTGGGTTTTTTCGAGCTTGATTTGCGCTTCGGTTACCCGCGACTCGTTCACCTGAATTTTTGCCTGAGCCACATCAATGTCATTGGGGATAAGCTTTAAACTGGTTTCTAAATCAAGTACCTTTTGCTGCTGGGCAAACACATTGCTTTGCTCCTGATCGACCAGTGAGCGCGAAATAGACCCATTTTTCACCAGCCCTTGTTTACGTTTGAGTTCTTTTTCGAGAATTTTAAGACGGTTTTTTTCTAGCCCCAAAGACAAAGTTTGTTTGTTTTTATTCAGGCCAATTCGGTCGGCATCCGCTTTGGCTGAATTGAGATCGGATTTGGCTTGAGCCAGTTTTAACTGATAATTCACCGGATCAATTTTTAATGCGAGTGTCCCTGCTGGCAACATAGCTCCTTTTTCAAGATCAGGATGACGATAGATAACCCGTCCCGTGACCTCGGCTACCGCTTGCCAACTTTCTTTGGCCTGAGCCCTGCCATAACCACTGATCACCACCGCTAGCTTACGCAACTGCGCCTTTTGTACTTTGACCAAAGGCGCAGATTCACGCTCACCCTTTAGCGTGGGATCGGGTTTGGATTTAATCAGCACCACCAAAATAATAAACCCCAGCAAAGGAAACAATACCAACCAGCGCCTTTGTCCTGTGCCCAACAACTTACCCATTATATTACTCATCACTAACTCCTGATATCGACTCATGCTGCTGCTCATCAACAAACAAACCAAACGGTATTAATTGACTATTGTGCTTAACCAAAGCATCCAAAAATTGATCATCAAACTCAACCCCTTCCATTTTACCCGGCAACTCGCGAATACTGACTTTATCGTAGGGTTTACTGACAAACTTTTTGCGTGCTGCGTCAATCAGCAATTGCCGGGCATCATCAGCGGTTTTTAACGGACGACCTTTTTTACTCACAACCACAACTCCTTATTTAATTATGTGATTAAATAATAGCGGCAGCAGCAAAATTTGCGAACCAATTAATTAATCAAAAGCAGGTTATGATTAACCGCAGCGCTTTTGAGGCGAAAGTTAAGGATCAAAACCAATAATGTTCATAGATAGTTCTTGTCGAAATGTCGAACTACCGATGTGTCGGCCCAGCGCAAACGCAGTTTCTATCCGCCAGTATGACGGGACAATAACTATGCAGCGAAGTCGTAAGGCTATTAATCAATAAGTTAATGGTTTTGCATCGCGAGAGTGAACGTTTCGGCTGGGCCGACACCTCGGATGAGAACTAGATAGTGCCCGTCAACATAAAGCTTTATACTTGATCAACAAAAACCGGGTAAGAAAACCATGAACGATTTGATTAGTGAAAACAAAGTCATCGCCTCGATACTTTTGATTATGATTACCATGCTGGTTCGCTGGCTGGTGATCCGCCAGCTCAAACGACGACCTAAGGATGAAGATCAAATACCCAAACGCTGGATAAGCCGGGTTAAAAATGCCACCGTTTTGTTGATTACTGTCGGCCTGGTCGTCATCTGGCTATTTGAGCTACGCTATTTCGCGTTGTCAATTGCCGCATTTGCGGTGGCGTTGGTGATTGCCATCCGAGAATATATTCAATCTGTATTAGGGTCAATGTATCAATCGGCTACCAAAATGTTTGTCATTGGTGATTGGATTGAAATAGGTATTTATTGTGGGGAGGTGGTTAGCAATGACTGGTTAACAACAACCTTGCTCGAAGTTGACATGGAGTCTGCCAGTTATTGCTATACCGGCAAAACACTAATCATTCCCAATAATCTATTTGTCAGCAACACGGTGACAAACCTCAATTTCATGCGCCGATACATCAATCATACATTTTGCATTGTCCGTGATGCTGATCAGGTTAATGTTGTGTCGGCCAAATCGTTGATCCTGGAAAAAGCCGTCGAATACTGTATGCCTTTTAGTGATGTAGCACAACGCTACAGCTCAATGATAGAAAGTCGACTGGACGTGACTATCGGCGGTCCTGAACCAAGCGTTAGAATAGGCACTAACAGTTTAGGCAAAAATCAATTCGAAGTGACCATTTTCTGTCCCACCCACGAAGAAGTTACCATTGAGCAACGATTGATCGAGGATTTCATGCTATTTTGGTATGCACAGGTTGATGAGCACAGTGCAAAAAAAGCAGCAAATAATACGATAGTAACTGGCTAACAGGGATTGGATTTGGCTGGCATTAAACAGCTTAACTTTTTCATGCTCATCCGATTGAGGCAGGTGTAAAACAAAATGCGCATTGCGAATATCTTTTTGTGAAGGTTCACCGTAATAACGTAATGAGTCATATAAAAATGCTGGCGTGCCGATGGACTTAAATT
>JBLHHD010000370.1:0-4086 GCA_047614605.1 Alteromonadaceae bacterium | reverse complement strand
AATTTAACCATACCACCGGATAATGACCGCTCTTAAACGACTTACTGTGACTTTGTGTATTCACTAGAGCTTATTTTTTCAATTCAGTTCAGCGATATGGGTCAGTCAGTTGAGGATGGTTTGGCATACAAACACACATTTTTTAACACAATGTAACGAATTAGTACTTTGAGTTCACAATCAATGCTTTAAACTTGAAGTGTAGCAGTAACTCAAACTTTTTTATTTCACATTTTTGGTAAACTATTTTTAGCAACCCTCTATAGATTACGGATGCACACAGACAATTATGGCTTTTGAACAATTCGCTCAACTAAAACAATATTTGGATTCACAGGTTATCGGACAACCGAAATTAACCGAAAGTATTTTAATCGCTTTGCTGGCCGACGGTCACTTGTTGGTTGAGGGTCCGCCGGGACTAGCAAAAACCCGAGCGATCAATGCCTTATCCCACGGTATTGAAGGTGACTTTCACCGGATCCAGTTTACTCCTGATCTGTTACCGGCAGATTTAACCGGTACCGACATTTACCGCCCCGAAACTGGCGTGTTTGAATTTCAAAAAGGGCCACTGTTTCATAACTTGGTGTTGGGCGATGAAATTAACCGAGCCCCTGCCAAAGTACAATCGGCATTACTCGAAGCCATGGCTGAGCGTCAGGTCACCGTAGGTAAAACCACCTACAAACTGCCTAAGCTGTTTTTGGTGATGGCAACCCAAAACCCGATTGAGCAAGAGGGGACCTATCCGTTGCCAGAGGCACAGTTAGACCGCTTTTTGATGCACATTGATATTGATTACCCAGATGCCGAAACCGAGCTGGCCATTTTAAAACTGACCCGTGGTGAAGCACTTAACGATACACCAGTGGTGGTTGACAAGTTAAGCCAAAAAGACATTTTTGCTGCCCGTAAGGACATTTTAAATATTCACCTGGCACCGCAGCTGGAGGAATATATCGTTCAGTTGGTGATCGCCACCCGTCAGCCGCAAAAATATGACGACCAACTCGCCAGCTGGATCTCATTTGGCGCAAGCCCACGCGCCTCCATTGCACTTGACCGCTGTTCACGAGCCAAAGCCTGGTTGTCGGGTCGTGATTTTGTCACCCCAGATGATATTCAATCGGTTTACTACAATGTATTACGCCACCGCCTGCTGATCAGCTACGAAGCCGAAGCCGAGGGGTTGACTTCACAAAAAGTGCTGGCCCGTATTTTAGACTTTGTTGCTGTACCTTAACGATGAATTGGTGGCAAGGCGATACGCCTCAAACAGCAGCCAATGACCAAGCTTGGCTGACTAAAAGCCGTAGTAATGGGGTAACGCTTTCAACTGAAGAGTTACTTCAATACCAGCAAAAGACCGGCATTTTGGACTTGTCTCCTCGACGGTCTAATCAATCGAAGCTGGCGGGTAACTATCTGGCAAAAAGCAAAGGCCGGGGTATGGAGTTTGACGAGGTACGTCATTACCATGCCGGTGATGATATTCGTACCATTGACTGGCGGGTAACCGCCCGTACTGGCACCACGCATACCAAGCTGTTTCAGGAAGAAAAAGAACGCCCGGTCTTTATTTTGTGTGACTTGTCAGACAATATGTTTTTTGGCTCGCGGCTGTTATTTAAGTCAGTGCAGGCTGCCCACTTGGCTGCCCTCATTGCCTGGACGGCAAAAAAACGCGGTGATAAAGTCGGGGGACTGGTCTTTAATCAAAACAGTCACCGGGAGCTTAAGCCCAAATCTCGTCAGCACGGGGTTTTGCAGTTGTTACATGCATTAACGTCCTTGCATGAAACCGGTATTGAACACCTGACACAAACGGAACCACAATCAGCCCAAGCAACCGCCACCTCTTCAAATAAGCAGCGGGTTTTGCTCGAAGATGCCTGCGCCCGTTTAAGACGACTGGCCCATCCGGGGAGTCTGGTGTTTGTGATCAGCGACTTTAAGCAAACCAGTGATACCACCATCAAACATTTAAGTCAGATTGCCCGCCACAACGAAGTGATCGCCTGTGAAATAAGTGATCCGATGGAGCACGAGCTACCCACCTCGTCACACAAACAATCGTTACAGGTGTCTGACGGCCATGATCGCCAAACCATTTTCATTGGTGATCCGCGCAGTGACAATCAATATAAGAGCAATGCCTTGCAACGTTATAACGAGAACCATGAGTTACTCAAACGCCATAAAATCAATTTGACTGAGTTGACCTGTGCCCAGCCGCTCGAAGTACAACTCAAAGGAGGCGTAAAACAATGACCCCCCCCCAGGCGCTACCTTTGGCTGATATTCATCTGCCCAGTCAGATATCCTTGTGGCCTCCTGCTTATGGTTGGTGGATTTTAATCTTGCTGATACTGACGCTGTTGTATTTTTGCCTTAAAAGCATGAAAACCTGGCGAGCCAACCGGGTGCAAAAAAATACCGCTTTAACCCAGTTGGCGGCAATTGATTTGTCACACGCTACTGCCTGGCAACAAATCAACGAAGTGCTCAAACGGGCGGCTATGGTGTATTACTCCCGCGAGCAAGTCGCCTCTTTAACCGGCGAAAAATGGAAAACCTTTTTAATCCAGGGACTCAAAGGTAAACCCGTCGAGTTTGATGATAACTGGCTCAATTTTGCTTATTTGCCCCATGCCCTACCCGAACAGGTGAAAACATATCACCAGTTTGCTCAACGTTGGTTAAAACAGGCATTGCCGGTCAAAGCCTCAGTCAGACGAGCAAACGAAGGAGCCGAAAATGTTTGAGTTTGAATCCATTTGGGTCTTTTGGCTCATGCCACTGCCGTTGTTGGCTTTGCTACTACCAGCGGTCAACAAAAACAGCGGTATGGCACTGCGTATCCCGCAACTTAATCTGCCAAGTGTCGGTAATGATCCGATTAACCACAGTAAAAAACGGCGTTTTATTTTACCTGTATTTATTTGGTTATTGCTTATTGCCAGCGCCAGTGGCCCACAATGGCTCGGCGAGCCTATTACTTTACCCACTGAAGGGCGCGACCTGATGCTGGCAGTTGATTTGTCCGGCAGTATGGAAATTGAAGATATGGAAATTAACGGCAAGCTGGTTAATCGACTGGTGATGCTCAAAGGGGTGCTCGGTGATTTTATCGAACGTCGGGTTGGTGATCGTCTCGGGTTGATTTTATTTGCCGATACCGCTTTTTTGCAAACGCCGCTCACCCATGACAGGCAAACCGTGCAACAGATGCTTGATGAATCAGTGCTCGGGCTGGTGGGTGAAAAAACGGCCATTGGTGATGCGCTCGGCTTATCCGCGAAAAAGTTTGATGAACAAAGCGAAACCAACAAAATTTTGATTTTATTGACCGACGGCCAAAATACGGCGGGTAATGTCACCCCCGAAGAAGCATTAAAGATTGCCGTCAATAAGGGCATTACCGTTTACACCATCGGGGTTGGCGCTGACGAAATGCTGGTGCAAAGTTTCTTTGGTAACCGACGGGTCAATCCTTCACAGGACTTAGATGAAGAGATGTTGAGAAATATTGCCGAACAAACTGGCGGGATGTATTTCAGAGCCAGAGATACCAAAGGGCTTGAAGCGATTTATAAACGCCTGGACGAACTCGAACCGATTGCTAAAGATACCCTGACTATGCGCCCGTTAAATTCGTTATTTCATTACCCGTTAGCGGCGGCTTTTATTTTATCGTTGTTGATAGGGCTGATGCGCTATTTATCTGGTCTGAGCTGGACACGTTCTAAACGTTCAACCAAAAAATCAGCCCAGCAGTCAACCAAAAAATCAGCCCAGCAGTCAACCTCAACAACACAGGAGGCTAACTAATGGATTTCCTAGAGTTTCATTTTATCCGCCCTTTGTGGTTTTACGCGATTATTCCGATGGTATTTACCTTATGGGCTTTAAACCGCCAAAAGGTGCGTAATAACGGTTGGCAGCAGATCATTCCCGCTCATTTGGTCAAATACCTGGTGCAAGGGCAAAGTGCCAGCCGCCATCAACCCTTTTGGTTATTGACGCTGATCTGGTTGATTGTGGTGAGTGCCTTGGCAGGCCCTACCTGGGAGAAATTACCCC
>JBLHHD010000369.1:0-4094 GCA_047614605.1 Alteromonadaceae bacterium | reverse complement strand
ATCGGTATCACAGGCGAGGGTTTGACGGGGGATCCCTGCTTCCATAAAGACCCCTCCAGTACGTTGGTAACGGGGTTGGGCGAATTTATTAATATCGGTTAATTCACAATTGAAACTGACTCTGGCTAATCCGAGTTTGACGGCGAGTGCTTTAATGGCATCAATCAGTTGAGTATTAATGGCTTGATTGCGGTGATGGGTGGCAATGGCGACCCGGCTTATTCTGCCATTGTTTGCTATTCTGGCGGTTGCAACAGGAGTTTCATCGATGTCTAACAGCAAAATATGATGAGCTTCGTAGTCTGCTTTATCAAACTCGACAGATGGCGGGATATGGTACTCACAAATAAAAACCTTCGTTCTCAGTGCCTTTAACTGTTTGCGACCTTGCTTCCATGAAACGTGCTTAACCTGAACTGGCATTGATTATCCTGTTGCTTTATGCCTTTATATAAATATGAGCCAAATACTCGGTTAATTACAGCTTTATTTGCAACTTTATGAAACTTTTTTACTTTGCGGTTGTCGAGAGCGTTTTTAGTGTTTCGATTTAAACGGCGTTTGAGCGGCTTTTTGATTTTTTTGCGATTAATAAAGGTAAACTAAAAGGTTGAAAAATGCCCGGGGGAGCCGGGCATTTTTATAAATAAGTGCAACTAAAATTGCACTCGTTCAATACTGCTAATCGAGCATATCAACCAAGGCGATGGCGTGACCGATATAACCTGTAGGGGTCAGTTGTTTCATTTCATCTTTGGCACTTTGTGGCATATCAAGGCCGTCGATAAAGTCTGACATAATTTGTTGATTAACTCGTTTGCCACGCGTCAGCTCTTTTAACTTCTCATAAGGGTTTTGGATACCGTAGCGACGCATGACGGTTTGAATTGGCTCAGCAAGCAGCTCCCAGTTTTGATCTAGCTCATTGGCGAGACTTTGCTCACTCACTTCTAGTTTGCTGATCCCCTTGAGGGTTGACTGATAAGCGACAATACTGTGGGCGAAACCGGTGCCCAAATTACGTAAAACGGTAGAATCGGTTAAATCTCGTTGCCATCTTGAAATCGGCAGTTTTTGTGCCAAATGTGACAAAATCGCATTGGCCATACCAAGATTACCTTCGGAGTTTTCAAAGTCGATGGGGTTGACTTTATGTGGCATGGTGGATGAGCCAATTTCACCCGCAATGGTTTTTTGCTTGAAGTGACCCATGGCGATATAACCCCATAAGTCCCGGTCAAAATCAATTAAGATAGTGTTGAAGCGGGCGATAGCATCAAACAATTCAGCAATGTAATCATGGGGCTCGATTTGGGTGGTATAGGCGTTAAAGCTCAAATCTAGCCCGCTAACAAACTGCTGGGCATGTTGATGCCAGTCATAGTGTGGGTAAGCGGCCAGGTGGGCGTTGTAGTTACCGACGGCACCATTGATTTTGCCAAGTATTTCGACGTTTGCGATTTGCTCACGTTGACGCTTAAGACGTACATAAACGTTAGCCATTTCTTTACCCAATGTTGAAGGGGTTGCTGGCTGACCGTGGGTGCGACACATCATTGGAATGGTTTTGTATTCAACCGCCAGTGCTTTAATCGCACCGAGTAGTTTATCAAGGTAAGGCAACATCACCTGTTCACGAGCATCTTTGATCATCAAACCATGAGACAGGTTATTGATATCCTCAGACGTACAGGCAAAGTGAATAAACTCACTAATGGCATTTAATGTTTCGTTGCCAGCGACTTTTTCTTTTAAAAAATACTCAACCGCTTTAACGTCATGATTAGTGGTGCTTTCTATTTCTTTGACCCGTAACGCATCGTCCTGTGAAAAGTTAGTCAAAATATCGTTTAACAACTGATTAGCACCATCATCAAAGGCTGGCACTTCTTTAATATCGGCGGCCAGTGATAATTGCTGTAACCATTTCACTTCGACAATGACGCGATATTTGATCAGGCCAAATTCGCTGAAATAATCTCTGAGCGCTTGGGCTTTACTGCCATAGCGGCCATCGATAGGTGATATTGCAGTGAGTGCTGAAAGTTGCATTAAATATCCTGTTAGGGGGGTTAGTTTAAATAAAAGTCGTTCAAATCAAGGGCTGGTAATTGATTGTTGTGCCACATTTATAATGGCCTGACGTGAGAATAATAAATGCCTTCTTTTGCCGCCTAGTTGACGCCACAAAACGGCTGCCCGGATGCCTGCAAGCAACAATGCACGGATTTTTTGTTGGTTACCCTGCACCTTTAAAAACTGTGGAGAGCCAGCGACCTGAATACGATTGCCCAACGGGCTGACCACATCGGTATAGATACTGGCGATATTGGCCACCATATTATCGTCGAGTAAATCAAAGTGAGTCAGTTGCCTTTGCAAGTTAGTGATCCGCTGTGCCAGTTGGTCTAATGAGGCGGGTTTTTTAAAGAGCTTGCGTTCAAGAGTAAGTATCCCGGCAATATAGCGGGTCACTTCAATGTCTTTTTGACGCTGATGACCGAGTTGATCACATAACACTTTATAACCCATTTCAAGGTTTTTGTTATTGGAATAGACCGCCATTGGTGTTTCGGCGTCAACGATGGTGATACTGTTAAACATCACATTTAACAGCTCATCTGAGGTTTTAGCTTGCCGGGCGATTAAACGCACCAGCTCAACGGCTTGGCAAACCGCTGCCAAAGCCATAACTCGATTAGTTTGTGGGTCCATGAATAGTACTTATTAGCTTATATAAACAGAAAATACAACGGTCATTAACTTAAAACCGTGTTGATAATACCACCGCCAAGACAGATTTCGCCGTCATAAAATACCGCTGACTGACCCGGTGTAACGGCCTTTTCAGGGTGTTCGAATATCACTTTGACTTCGCCGTTGTCGAGCGGCTCAACCGTGCAGGGTACATCTTGTTGACGGTAGCGGGTTTTGACGGTGAGTTGAACTTTTTGTTGTGGTCCCTTACGGTCAACCCAGTGTAATTGGTTGGCAATTAAACCGTCAGAAAACAACAAGGGGTGATTGGCCCCTTGACCCGCGATTAATACATTACGTTTGAGATCTTTGGCGACCACATACCAGGGCTCTTCACTGGCATTTTTCATTCCGCCAATCAATAACCCTTTACGTTGACCAAGGGTGTGATACATCAGGCCATCGTGTTTGCCGATAGCTTCGCCTTCGGGGGTTTCAATAATACCCGGTTGGGCCGGAATGTATTTTTGTAAAAAGTCTTTGAATTTACGCTCACCAATAAAGCAAATGCCGGTGCTGTCTTTTTTGTTGTGGGTGATAAGACCTTGTTCTTCGGCGATTTTTCTTACCAATGGCTTTTCAAGCTCACCGACCGGAAATAAGGTTTGTGCCAAATGTTTTTCAGCGAGGGTATAAAGAAAATAACTTTGATCCTTATTGTTGTCCAAACCTCGTTGCATTGCCCAATGCTCACCAAGATCGGCGCGGCGTACATAATGTCCGGTTGCGATGTAATCGGCATCAAGTACTTCGGCGGCAAATTCTAAAAAGGCTTTAAATTTGATTTCTTTATTGCAGATGATATCCGGGTTAGGGGTGCGTCCGGCGCGGTATTCTTCGAGAAAATACTCAAATACATTATCCCAGTATTCGGCGGCAAAATTGACAGTATGTAGCTCAATGCCCAGTTTGTCGCAAACCTGTTGAGCGTCTTTTAAATCCTCTGATGCGGCGCAATACTCGTCGTTATCGTCTTCTTCCCAGTTTTTCATAAACAACCCTTCAACCTGATAACCCTGCTGTTGTAGCAGGTAGGCAGAAACGGAAGAGTCGACACCGCCGGACATACCGACGATCACTTTTTTGCTGGCGTTCGAATTACTGGGCTCAGAATGTGTATTGGTATTGGCACAATTGGTCTGTTGCATCGTTATAAAAGAATCACTATTTTGGCAAAGGGAAAAATTTAGGCGCGAATTATATCACTGATGTCCGGCGCAGTAAATCGGGTGTCGCGAGGGGCGGGTAAAAAGTTTTGGGGTAGGGGAGTTAACGACTATCTACGCGGTTGTTTCGTGATGGGATTGTTTCGTTAAGCAGTTGCCCTCGGCTGATGA
>JBLHHD010000368.1:0-4096 GCA_047614605.1 Alteromonadaceae bacterium | reverse complement strand
GTATTTATATCGTTGGCCGGGGTTCGTACTCTATCGATCAGCACCGGTATAACTTCCAGTTTGGTGGTCAGCTGTTTTATGAGATCAAAGACGGCAAAATTGCCGACCAAATTGAAGATGTGGCTTATCAGTCGAATACCAAAGAATTTTGGAATAAGTGTACTGATCTTGCTGGTCAATCTGATTATCGCCTGGGCGGATCGTTTTTTGATGGTAAAGGTCAGCCGATGCAAGTCAGTGCCGTGTCGCATGGTTGCCCAACGGCTCGCTTTAACGACATCAGTGTGATCAACACTAAACGTAAAGTGTAGGCGCTATTTGTTATCTATTTAGTAAGCAAAGCGACTATCAAATGAGAACAATTATCGAGGTGAAGCATGGCAATCTTAAGCGAACAACATGCCAAAGAACTATTGAAAAAAGTCCTGTCCTATTCCAAGGCAGATGAGTGTGAATGTAACCTTGACGGTACGTTCACCGGTAACATCCGTTATGCCCGTAATACAGTCACCACAGCCGGTGAAGCGCAAGACGTAGTGTTGGCGGTGCAATCAACCTACGGTAAAAAAGTGGGTATAGCGACCATTAATGAATTTGATGACAGCTCCTTGAAAAAGGTCGTGCGTCGTTCAGAAGAACTCGCCAAACTGGCCCCGGAAAACCCTGAGTACATGGCCAATTTAGGGCCGCAAAAATACCTTAAAGCCAGCAACTTTGCCAAATCAACCGCCAGTGTTAAACCGGCAGACAGAGCCAACGCAGCGGATGCCAGCATCAGTCCGTCAAAGAAAAGCAAACTGGTGGCGTCCGGTTTTTTGGATGATACGGTGCAGTTTTCGGCCATTATGAATAAAGCCGGACTGTTTGCTTATAACATCTCAACAGACGTTAACTTTTCGGTGACCATTCGTACTGAGGATGGCAAAGGCTCAGGTTGGGCATCACGAGATTATGCCGATGTATCTAAACTAGACACCCAAAGAATATCCCAGATTGCCATCGACAAATCCATCGCCTCGGCCAGTGCCAAAGCTTTAGAACCTGGTAAATACACGGTGATACTCGAACCTGCCGCCAGTGTTGGTTTGTTGACCAACTTGGCTAGAGCGATGGATCAGCGTAATGCCGATGAAGGTCGCAGCTTTTTGAGTCTTCAGGCCAAAGAAGGCGAAAAAGAAGGCGAATTAAAAGGGCCAATCAACAAGCTCGGACAAAAGATGTTTGATGAACGAGTGAATATATACTCCGATCCGCAACATTCAGAAGTGCCTACTGCGCCATTTTCGAATGATGGCTATGCGGTAGAAAAAACCTATTGGGTTAAAGGGGGGACTATTGCCAATATGCCCAACTCGGCCTACTGGGCGAAAAAAACCAACACTTCATACAAACCGCAGGCCAGGGGCAATGAACAGATCATAATGGAAGGCGGCAATGAAAGCCTCGAAGAAATGATCAAAAATACCCGCCGAGGCATTTTGGTGACTCGTTTGTGGTATATCCGCCAGCTGGACCCGCAGTCATTGATGTATACCGGGCTGACTCGTGACGGCACCTTTTACATCGAAAACGGTAAAATCAAACACCCAGTGAAAAACTTCCGCTTTAACGAAAGCCCGATTGTAATGCTTAATAACATCGAAGCGTTGGGTAAACCTGAGCGTATCAGTGGTTGCATGATCCCACCGATGAAAATTCGCGACTTTACCTTTAGTAGCACCTCAGATGCGGTTTAGTGGGTAACGAGTGAATAACCAACGAAGGCAATTTATCCGTAAAATGCTGGCCGCCACATTGGTGGCTGGTTGCTTTCCCCGGTTTGGGGTTAGTGCTGTGAATAGGGAGTATGACTTTTACTTTACCCGGCTCAGCTATGAATCGGGCGATTGGGATGTAGATGAGCGAATGCCAGCGAATATGCTCAACTCGTTGATTGAATACACCAGTATCCGGGTGGATTTAACCGAACGTATTGTGCCGCTGGCAGACCCTGCGATGTTGTCCGCGCCGTTTTGTTATCTGGCGGGGCATCGGTTGGTGCAGTTTAACGAGCAAGAGCGCGAGAACTTTGCCACTTATGTGCGCAATGGCGGTTTTGTTTTTGTTGATGACTGCAATCACGATATCGACGGCGTATTTGCTCGTACTTTTGAGCGTCAAATGGCCGAGATATTTGGTAATAAAGCGCTCAACAAAATTGCCAACACCCATCCTTTATACTCCTCATTCTTCAAATTTGATGGTCCGCCCAATACTGGCCTTGAGCTTAATGGCTGGGGCGATGATCTGGTTCACGACTACCTCAAAGCAATTGAAATTGATGGTCGCATTGGGGTGTTGTATTCGAACAAGGACTTGGGGTGTGAATGGGATTACGACTTTCGCAACAAACGCTGGCTGGTTGAAGATAACACCAAGTTTGCGGTTAACATTGTGCTGTATGCGATGATGGCTTAGGTGGTTACATAATTGGTATTTTTGTGGGGCGGCAGCGGCGAAGCCTCTGTGCCGCGAAAGAGTAATTTTAGTAAAGGTAAATGAATGCAAGCAATACCTCTTGATGAAGAGCAAGTAAAACAAAAGCTCAGTAAACTGGCTTTGGTGGCGGATGAAATTGGCAAAGTGATTGTTGGTCAGCGCGAAGTGATTGATGAGTTATTGATTTGCATGTTGGCCGGGGGCCATTGTTTACTCGAAGGAGTGCCTGGCCTTGCCAAAACCCTGATGGTCAGCACATTGGCGCAAACCCTTGAGCTTGATTTTCACCGGGTGCAATTTACCCCAGATTTAATGCCCAGTGATATTGTCGGCACCGAAATTTTGGAAGAAGACCATAGCACCGGCAAACGTTTTTTTAAATTCCAAAAAGGCCCGGTCTTTGCCAATATCCTGCTGGCAGATGAAATCAACCGAACCCCGCCGAAAACCCAGGCGGCCCTGCTTGAAGCCATGCAAGAAAAACGCGTCAGCTATGGGGGCATCACTTACGACTTACCCAAGCCCTTTTTTGTGCTGGCCACCCAAAACCCGGTTGAACAAACGGGTACTTATAGCTTGCCAGAGGCTCAGTTAGATCGCTTTTTAATGTGTGTAAGAGTGGGTTATCCGAGTCGTGAAGAAGAAACCGAAATACTCAACCGCACCACCGGCAACTACAAAGCTGAGCTGCAAACTATTCTTAACGCAACCGATATTATCCTCCTGCAACAACTGGTACGTTCGGTTGAAGTATCCCCACAGTTGCTCAGTTATATCACCGATTTGGTGCGGGCTACCCGGCCCGAAACCGCTGTTGGTGATGCCAAAGTCAAAAACTACGTACGTTGGGGGGCAGGACCAAGAGCCGGGCAAGCACTGGTATTGTGTGCCAAGGCCAAAGCGCTGCTAGACGGGCGTTATGCGATGAATCTTGATGATATTAAAGCGGTAGTACCAGCGGTATTGCGTCACCGATTGCTACTCAACTTTGGCGCCGAAGCCGACAACATTAGCCCGGGTGAGGTGATCCAAAGCTTGCTTAGTAGTGTCAGTTTGCCCCAAAGCCCGCTGGCTTAAAGGGTTTAAGCCATGATCGAACGTCTAATCGACCCCAAAACCCTCGCCAGAGTCAAAGACATGCCGTTGATTGCCAAAACCGTCGCCGATGGTTTTTTACAGGGGTTACAAACCAGTCAGCAAAAAGGCGTGGGTATTGAATTTAGCCAATACCGCAGTTATGAACCCGGTGACGAACTCAACCATATTGATTGGAAACTGTTTGCCCGCAGCGACCGCTATTATGTCCGCGAAGCCCAGCGAACCAGCGAAATAACCCTGTGGTTGCTGGTGGATACCAGCGCCTCAATGCTACAAGGCTCTGAGCCAACAGGCGTAAATGGTGCAAGCTGGGATAAACTCAGTTACGCCAAACACCTGGCTGCAACACTGGCTTATATCGGCCAACGTCAGGGGGATAGTGTTGGACTGCTGGGCTTGTCTTCGGGTAAAGAGCTGAGCTTGTCTTCGGGTAAAGAGCTGAGCTTGTCTTCGGGTAAAGAGCTGAGCTTTTTACCGCCCGCAGGTGGCGAGCGACACTGGCAACGGGTGATGGCTAAGT
>JBLHHD010000367.1:0-4105 GCA_047614605.1 Alteromonadaceae bacterium | reverse complement strand
CCCTACCTGCCAACATTCTGGCCCGCAAGAGTGCCTAATAACATTCTTAACCAAGCAATGTATGAGCAAACAATGGACACCAGTTTGCCTGAACAACAAAGAGAACAGGCATTCGCATACCGACAACTGTGGCTTGATGACCTGCCAATAGAGGAGCCAGTCACGTATACCAAGCAAATAAATGCGATGATCGATCACTTTGATTCACTGGCTGTTGTGCAGTCAAAACCCGGTGTTGTGGGAGACAAAAACTTTCCGCCTCATATGCAGGTTGGTGTTATTGCACCTGACTTACCAAAGGGTGCATGTCAGGGTGCTACACTTCGTTCAGGTCGGCGGGGCAGTGCGATGCATGGCGAAACCCATGTTCGTAAAGTGGACTTAACGACTATTGATAAAGTTCATCGAACTGACGGTAGGCATAAGTAATAATGGCGCTATGCCAACCGATTGATATTGCTATTGTTGGTGCGGGGGTCGCAGGATGTACTGCGGCCATCGCACTTTGCCCAACTCACAAGGTAATATTAATCGACAAACAAGCTTCGCCGCCGCCAAGGGTTGGTGAGTGCTTACCTCCCGCTGCTCGGCGTATTTTACAGCGTTTGGGGTTGCTGGGCGATTTTGTCAAGCAAGCTCACCTGCAAA
Source organism: Alteromonadaceae bacterium (assembly GCA_047614605.1). GTDB lineage: Bacteria > Pseudomonadota > Gammaproteobacteria > Enterobacterales > Alteromonadaceae > JABSOG01. The sequence continues at coordinate 3,457 of JBLHHD010000367.1, read as the reverse complement.
GTCAGGGAATGCAGTCAAGTTGGGGCACCGATAAGCTGTATACCACCGATAACCTTGCAAACCCGGATGGGTTTGGCTGGCATCTGGACCGTCAAGCGTTCGAATCTTACTTAAGAGAAGTGGCCGTACAACGTGGTGCGCAGGCGTTGTGGCCTGCGCAATTGATAAGTAGTAAATATGTTGATGGACTGTGGGTTTTACAACTCGATGATGGGCGTACAATCGCAGCAAAGTGGGTGATTGATGCTGGTGGTCGCAACTCGTCTTTTGTCCGTCAGCAGGGGATAGGCAGGACAGCACTGGATAAACAAATATCTTGCTGGACGGTTATGGCGGATAGTCAACCAAGTCGTTTGGGATTATTATCGGCCTGTGAAAACGGCTGGTGGTACAGTGCTGGGATACCTGGCAATAAAAGAGTTATTGCCCTACAAACTGACCCCGACTTGATTGATTTAAAAACCCATAAGCAACGTTCAGCCTTTTTGCAGCTGGCACAAGCTTGTCCGGTGATAAGCCATCTGGTGGGCGAGGGTGAGTTTGAGCCTGGTAAGAATGAGTCTATTAATGTGGTTGCAGCCAATTCAACCCGACTTGATCAGGTCGTTGGCAAACAATGGGTAGCTTTGGGTGATGCGGCATTGAGTTTTGATCCGCTGTCGAGTCAGGGCATGTTTAATGCCATGGCCGCTGCTATGCAGTTGGCTGAGTTGTTTATTGCTGGCCAATCGATTGAAAGACATTATGAGCTGCAAACTCAACGTATTTGGCACCACTATATCAATCACCGCAACGGTTTTTATGCCCAGGAAAGGCGCTGGCAGGCTAGCCCTTACTGGCAGCGACGGCACCGGGAATAATACCAAATCCATTAAGTAACTAATCATTTTGCTGTGGTCCGACATTTCGGTTAAATTTGCTTAGTCAATTGATGTCATTGGTATAAACCACCCATAACCGTAAATAATGGTATGCGGCCAAATCCTAAAACTAGATTTGTCATGGGTTGTCGACCATTGAAAAGCCCTAAGGGCGACCAACTGTTTGACGGCAGTTGATAAGCGCGTAGAATGCTAAAAAAATATCTAGAGCTGCCATACCAATGCAAGAGCCAATCCATAAACGAACTCAAAAACAACTGTTCGCCCTATTAGCTATCCTGGTATCACATACTGCGCACAGCAGTGAACTCACGGTAGAAGAACTGCGAATTGATAAAGCCACACAAGTCATGCCAAAGGTAATGCAGGTTTTTGATCGTCAATTAACGGCCTTTACTGAGGCGTTTGAAACATCCGCTGGCTTTGAACAATCACGGGATGTGGTGATCACCCAGGGTGAACAGCTATGGCGTGATGCCAAACAGCAAATCCGCTTAACCAACAGCTTTGATGACAGACCGCTGTTTTGGGCAAGATTGAAGTATTCTAAAACGCTGCGAACAGTAAAACCAGGCTATGAGGTTTCACCAACCGAACTGGATAGCTTGTTAGGTTTACTTGAACAAAGCTCACGGGGTCGAACCGAATTGAGTTATCCGGCAACAGCCGATAAACGTCTGCTGCTGACTGGTTTTGACCCATTCTTGCTTGACCGCCATATCGATCAGAGTAACCCGTCGGGGGTAGCAGCAATGCTGCTTGATGGTAAAGTCATCGAACATAATGGGATTACGGCGCAAATTAATGCGGTGATGGTACCGGTGCGTTATGCCGACTTTGATCAAGGAATTATTGAACGTTTACTGGCCCCTTTTTATGCGCTTAATAGCGTTGATTTGATAGCGACGATCAGCATGGGCAGAACAGAGTTTGATCTGGAGCATTTTCCAGGTAAAAGGCGCAGCGCGGCGGCACCAGATAACCTTAATGTGTTCTCGGGTGGGACCAACGAAGCACCGCTGATCTCATTGCTTAACGGTGCGCCATTACCCGGCCCTGAGTTTGTTCAGTTTAGTTTGCCCTATGCGACAATGCAGCAAGCTAAAGGCGGGTATAAAATTAACGATAACCGTAGAGTAGTCACCTTGCAAAAACCCATGACAGCCAGTTCACTACATGCTTTGGCTCAATCTATAGCGGTATCTGGATCGGGCGGCGGTTACTTGTCCAACGAAATATCCTATCGCAGCATTCGGCTGAAAAACCAACTTAACTCGTCAATACCAACCGGACATATTCATACGCCGCGTATTGCTCAGTTTGATCCCAAAACCGTGGCCGCTATTGTTACTCAGATTGAAGCGATGTTGCGCCAGGCCCTGAGCGCGTTAGATTAACAGGTACCAAGGGGCAATGTACCCCGGCAGGCGTGTAATTAAACATCAATTGCGCCAACCCCCGGGTTTTTAGCCATGATTTTAAGCCACTTTAGGCTTGTGTTGTGTTGTAGTCTAAGTATAATACCGCTCCTATTCTTAAGGTCTTCACTTTGTCGATGGTTGAAAAAGTGAACAGTTAATGAATGATGCAGGGGTGTAGTTCCAATTGGTAGAACAGCGGTCTCCAAAACCGATGGTTGGGAGTTCGAGTCTCTCCACCCCTGCCAGTTTTTTTTGGGCGTTTGAGTTAAGCGGCTTTATATATAACAAGTCACTACAGTCTCAAACGAGGTGTTCATTAGCATCAAGCAGGGTATCAGCTCAGTTTAGGTGAATAGCTCATTTGAGATTGACTAAATAGGTAATAATCATGAATGCAAATGTAGAGAGCGAAAATAGCACTGCTTTGGATAAGGTTAAGTGGAGTGCGGTCGTTGTACTGTTAGGCGCTACTGTTGTAGCAAATAATATGTTTGATGATATTTCTGTCCTTATCAGAGCGGGCGGGTTTGTTGCTGCTGTCGCTATCGCAGCCATTGTTGCTATGCAGACTGAAAAAGGTCGGCAGTTTATGGCTTTTGCCAAAGAATCAAGAACGGAAGTTCGCAAGGTCGTATGGCCTAATCGTCAGGAAGCGACGCATACTACGTTAATTATTGCAGCCGCCACGGTAGTTATGGCGATATTCATGTGGGGCCTTGATATGGTCTTACTTTGGATTGTAGGTTTACTGACGGGATTGAGGTTTTAAGCATGTCTGACAGCGCTTCACAAAATACTGAGAATACTGAAAATGTTGATGATACACAGACGAGTGTACAAGACAGTACCCACAATGATGTACAAAACAGTGTAGACAATACTGATGATACACAAAACAGCACTGATGATGGACAAGATAGTGTTGAAGGTACTGAACAGGAGGTTGTAAAACCGCGTTCAGACTTGCGCTGGTATGTTGTTCAAGCCTTTTCTGGTTACGAACAACGTGTTAAAAAAGTGTTGACTGAACACATCAAACAACACGAAATGGAAGATAAGTTTGGTGACGTCCTAGTACCTACCGAGGAAATCATCGAAATGCGAGCAGGGCAGAAACGTCGCTCAGAGCGCAAGTTCTTCCCAGGTTATGTTTTA
>JBLHHD010000366.1:0-4108 GCA_047614605.1 Alteromonadaceae bacterium | reverse complement strand
TCATCGGCCAGCTTTGGACGAAATAATCCCAGCTCGCTGCCCACAACCGCCTCAATACGACTGTGCTCGCCCAGCGTGCGCTGTTCAAGCAAGTTATGCCGCCACTGGATATCCAGCTCATCGCGTTCTTGAAATAGGCCATCCTGTTCGATAAAAGCCAAGCGGTTCAAATGAGCAAACTGGACAACCATCAACGCCGAGCTGACATTAAACAGCATCAACACAACCACCCACTTGTGGGCAATCAGATCGTTAGCTATCTCAATGGCCAAATTGGGCTGGCGCTTTTTGTCCGCCGCTTTAATTGCAGCGCCCTTGACGTTAGTCATTATTACAGACGCTCCGCGATACGTAATATTGAGCTACGGCTACGGACATTATCTGAGACTTCGGTGGTGGTAGGTTTAATCGCTTTGCCAATGGTTTTTAGGGTAAGCCCCAAATTAAGCTGGTCATCAGTTAAGGGCAAACCTCTGGGTAGCGGTGCCCCTTTACTGTGTTTTTTGAAAAACTGTTTGACGATACGATCTTCAAGGGAGTGAAAACTGATCACCACCAGCCGACCGCCGGGTTTAAGGACTTTAAGCGCCGCTTCGAGGGCGGTTTTAATCTCATCAAGCTCACTGTTGATGTAAATTCTGATCGCCTGAAAACTCTTGGTGGCGGGATGTTTTTTATCTTCGCGTTTACCCGGTGCAACGGCCTTAATAAGTGCCGCCAATTCGCCAGTTCGAGTGATTGGTGTTTGTTCGCGAACCTCAACAATACGCTGGGCAATACGCCAGCCACTGCGTTCTTCGCCAAAGGTTTTTAGCACCCAGCTAATATCTTCGACATCTGCATTTGCTAACCACTGCGCTGCTGTTTGGCCAGATGTTACATCCATTCGCATATCTAGCGGTCCGTCACGCATAAAACTAAAACCCCGATCGGCTTCCTCGAGCTGGGGAGAAGAAACCCCCAAATCCAATAAAATACCATCGACTTGTGCAGTAATATCCTGCTCAGCGGCTACCGCTTCAAGTTCAGAAAAAGCACGGTGGGTAATATGAAAACGCGAGTCAGCAGCAAACTTTTTAGCTTCAACAATAGCGTGTAAATCCCGATCTATCGCAAAAAGACGGCCATTATCAGCCAATCGTGACAAAATAACGCCCGAATGACCACCCCGACCAAAAGTACCATCGACATAAGTACCATCAGCCTTAATATCAAGGCCATCAACCGCTTCTTCGAGCAATACAGAGATATGTTTTAAATTATCGGACATCTTGGACATAGTTACAGCATCAGTTACACAGTTAGTTAAGGGCATAATTACCGACTTCGCTAGAATGAGAAGTCTTGTAATCGTTCAGTCAATTGGAAATCACCCGCGTTCTGGGCTGCAATATCATCGTCGATTTGTTGTTGCCAGGTCGCTTCGTCCCAAATTTCAAACTTATTCAGCTGACCCACCAACATAATATTTTTATCAAGCCCCGCATGATTGCGCAAAGGTCCACTAATCAAGGTACGGCCATTACCATCAAGTTTACACTCACTGGCGTGACCTAAAAGCAACCGCTGTACCCGACGTTCGTGGGGATTCATGCTGGATAGTTTACGCAATTTTGTCTCAACGTCTTCCCACTCAGTCAATGGATACAGCAACAAACAAGGTTGGTGGATATCAATGGTGCAGATCATCTCTCCCTGACACTCAGCGATTAGCAAATCCCGAAACTTTGTCGGAATAGCCAACCGGCCTTTGTTGTCGATGGTGATAGCGCTGGCGCCACGATACATTTACTTAATTGATCCTGTCTTATACTTGAGTGATCCACAAAAATCCACTTTTCTCCACGAACGTACAGTTTAGTGATTATTATCGCTAGCTGTCAAGCCAAAAACCCGATTAATTAAGTTGGTGAAACGCTTTAAAACTGTGGCTTGGCGCGAAGCTGATGAATTTAGTGGAGAAAAGTGTAGAGAATGGTGGCTTTATCATTTAAATTGCTTTTCCGGTACTTATAAGCCACTGCTACAGGACATAAATACCGGTACATATCACACTTTAATAGAGGATATAACCCGATTTAAAGACCCCGTTCAACCACGCAACAATCGTTTAACATTAATTTGTAATTGTTGTTTTTTGCTCCTTTGGCCGTAATTTTCACACCGTTGAGCGTCTTTAACAGAATATTGCCACTGCCTATGGTAAAAAACGGACTCACTATCTCTTGCTTTTTTAACATTTGTTAACGCTTGCAGGTTGACTGTACCGTTCCAGGCACTAGCGACACCCAACTGACCCCAAATTAATACCCCTGAACAGATTTTTGCTTTGACTGAGGCTCAAAAAAGCCAGTTTTTAGCCGAATTTAATGCCCTGAGCAATACCGATACCAAACCTCACTTAAGGTTATTTAACTACCTTAACCGTCACCTTAATTCGTTTAACTATTATGGTGAAACATTGACTGCCCAGCAGACCCTTGAAAATAATAGTGGCAACTGTTTGTCGCTGGCGATATTGACCACAGCCTATGCCCAATTAAGCAACATTGAAGTGGAGTATGGCAAATCATCCTCAAGCCCGGTGTATATGAAAAATGACCATTTTGAAGTAGTTTCCGATCATGTTGTGACAAAGCTGTTTGATCCAACTTTTATTAGCAACAAAGACACCTTATATATCAGTAAACCTCATCTGATAATTGATTACTTTCCCACCCGCAACAGCTGGCGTGGCGGTACTGTCAAATATGATCAGTTTATAGCCATGTATTACCGCAACCTCGCTGCCGATGCTTTACAAAAAGATAAGCCCGGTATGGCTGGATGGCTGGCAGCCAAGTCATTAAAATATGCGCCACACGATCCGGACAGCATTAATTTGATGGCCGTTATTTATCGCCACCTTAATCAGTATGCCAAAGCAGAAGTATTCTATCGTCACGGTTTAACCCAAACCCGGCAAAACCTTAACTTATTAAGTAACTATCAAATGTTACTGACAAGAGAAAAGCGTCATGAAGATGCTCAGGCCCTGCAACAAAAAATGGACGAAGTGGATGACCCCAGCCCTTTTGGCTGGTTATTACAGGGCAATCAATATTTAGCTCAAGGTAAAAATAACCTGGCATTGCGTTATTTCAACAAAACCATCGAAAAAGCCCATTATTTGCCCGACGGTTACGCCGGTGCGGGTAAAGTCTATGCACTAACCCATCAGACTCAACAAGCCAAAAAGCATTTTGCCATGGCCTTACAAAGAACCCATGACAGCAAAACAGAAAAGCTTTATGAGGCTAAGCTGGCGATACTGGCGGTTCATTAATTGTTAAATATCAAGCTTGTGTAATTGACACAAACTTGACTAGGTTCTACTATCTCGCGCCAGTCCTTCGACATAATATTAATTTCAATAATGACACCGTATAAAACACATCCAGGCTACCTTACATTATTGCTAGCTCTGTTGGCGGCACTGACCTGTTCTCCTCTAATGCTTCAGGCAGAGCCACTGCGGGTCGTCAGTGAAAATATGCCTCCTTATAACTACCGAACCACTGAAGGCCAGTTAAGTGGTCCTTCGACCGAAGTAGTACGTGCATTATTGGCTAGCCTGAAAATTAGCAGTAAAATCGAAGTGATGCCCTGGGCAAGAGCTTACAAAGTCGCCTTGACCGAACCAAACGTGCTGATTTTCTCAATCGTGCGCACCCGTCAAAGAGAGCCCCACTTTCAATGGCTCGATGGTATCGGACCCGTTGACATTCAAATTTTTGCGTCAACTAACAGTCCACTTTTACCCTTTAATGACTTAAACCAGCTGACTGATAAAACCCTTGGTATATTACGCAGCAGCTCCCAAGTGGCGTTTGTCAAAAGTCATAAAGGGTTATTGGCAAAAAATATCATTGCCGGTAAGTCTTATGAGGACTTGTATAAAATGCAGCAGCTTGGCCGGGTAGATCTGATTATGGCCCCGGGGATGCTGATTAAATATCTCAATCATAAATTTTCGACCAAAGCCGAACAGCTACCCAAATCAGTTTACATCGTACCCTCAACCCAACAACGCCAACTCCACCTTGCCTTTAGCAACAGTACTGAAATA
>JBLHHD010000365.1:0-4109 GCA_047614605.1 Alteromonadaceae bacterium | reverse complement strand
CAGTGGCAATACATTCAACCACAGCTTTTGCCATAAATTGGAAGGTGTTGAAGGTATCAACAAGGTTGTCAAGCCACCGCCACCCCGCAACGACGTTCTATGCCCAGACCCGCCAGCAGGTGCCGATGATTGCAAACAATAAAGTGCTGCGGTGACACAGCTTTCACACATCTGATCAGCAAAACCGCGTTTGATAAAGTGATCGGTATTATCTTTAATCGTTTTGGCACCCGGTGCCTCAATTAACAACACTGCCACCGATTTGGCTTCACCTTCGCTTTTAAGCAAGGTTAAATCTTGCATAAACGCCGGGCCTTCATCAGGCAATAATTCAAAGGCATCGGCATATTGCGCAAATGCCTGCTGCAATTGTTCAACACTGGGCGGTTTAAGGTATAACTCGGCCCAGCCCTTAACGTTTTTTGGGGCCATTGTTGACTGCAACAACCCAATCAAAAACTGATAAATCGCGCCGTTAAAATCCAGCCGGGTAAAGGCTAAGTCAGTCACGCTTTCATTGATGATATCACCGACTGCAATGGGCTTTGCTTGCCCATCCACAATCGCTTTTATCCATTTATCGTGTAGTAATTTCAATTATTATTACTCCTTTAGTCATATGTAAACCACTGAACAGGTTTCAGTACCAACCTACTTCTGCAACCCCTTGCATTGGTCATAAGTCACGGTTAATTGTTTGTCGTTATGATCTAACGCCATACCCTGCCAGCTACCATCAACTGACTCAGTTAAAATCAGCAACTGACAATACTCCAATTGCCGATACTCGGTTTGTAATGCTTCAATTTGTGCCTGATGCTGCTGCAACACCGCCGGATCACATTTGGCGATATACGTTTTACGCACACTTATTTTGCTCATATCAACCGCAAAGTCGGCTTTGTTGGCATAAAAACGTAATTGCCCGTCTTCATTTATCAGCAGCACAAAATCTACCGTGTCGTCTGCTAAGCGGGTAGGTATGTCACTCTCGTCACACCACCCCTGATAGTTGCTGCCAAGGCTGTAACCTTGCGCCACATCGAGTTGATTAAACGTCGCCAAAAACGACTCGCCTGCTTGCTCGCCACTGACCTTTTGGTGAATATCCTGTAAGACTTGTGGCGTATCTTCAATCACCTCGGGGCCATAAACCGACTCAATTAAATACCGAGCTTTACCCGGCATGGTTATGGCCTGTTCGGCCTGTAGGGTTTTAACCGTCAGCCAAATTCTTAACGTGTCTTTATAAATTGCCTGAGTGCCGCTCGAAAATTCACTTAACCAGTCTTTAGCCGGCGTATCAGTAAACTCGGGGCCATGAAGATATAACATCGCCTGACCCCGGCCATCTTTGGTTTGGTCAGTCACCGGCTTAATCAAGCTTTCATCTGCATTACGTAAATGGCGGCAACATCTGCCAAGTCGTTGAATAAGCACATCCATCGGCGCAACATCGCTGATCATAATGCTCATATCGACGTCTAATGACTGATCCAATATAGGGGATGAAATGAGTAATTGGCCTTGTCTTTTCTCAGCCGTTGAGTGTTTACCAAACTGCTCAAGCACCATGGTTTCGGTATCAATGCGATCAGCCATGCAAAAACGGCTGTGAAACAAGGTGATTTTTTTGGCAATGCCAGCCAGTCTGCTATTGGCCTCATCAAAACATTCAATCGTTTCGTTGACGGTATTTTTGATCCAGCAAACTGATTTACCTTGCGCTAAAGAAGACTCTATAAGCTGCCAAATATCGGCTTCATTGGTCTGGTAATTTACCTTAACAGTACGTGATACACAGGCGCGAGATTCGACCGCCTGTTCGTTAAGGCCAATATTCATACCCAACTGACTAACCCATGGAAAGTCGGCATTTTTACTGATGAGCGGCAGTTGTACACTTAAACCCGCAGCGTAGGCTTTAACCAGATCCTGGCGCAGTAAATAAGGCATAGTGGCCGACAATAAAATCGTCGTACCGCCAAGGCTGGTGTGAAACTTAATGAGTGCTTGTATCAATCGGCTTTCGTAGGTCGAATAACTGTGTACTTCATCAATAATCAGCACCTTTTGGGATAACCCCAACAATCTCATTGACTGGTGTCTTGCAGGCAATACGCCAAGCAATGCCTGATCGACAGTGCCCACCCCAACATCGGCCAATAACGATTTTTTACGATTATCAACAAACCAATAATTACACCAGCCAGTGGCCGATTGTTCATCGGTTTGATAGTTTTGATCTTGTGGCTGCTCAGTCAATCCAATCATATCAGTGAAGCGTTTTGACAAGTGTCGCGCCCCATGAGCCAGCACTAATGACGGTGTTTTCTCGCCACAAAAAAAGTGTTGATAAACCTCTTCCATACGTTCAAACATCGCATTTGAGGTAGCCATGGTAGGCAAAGCGATATATAGACCTGAGCCTTCGCGAGTGCCCGTCGTCCCATTTTCACTTAATAGCCGTTGCGCTAAAATGAGCGCCGCTTCGGTTTTACCAGCACCGGTAACGTCTTCGAGCATAAACAGCTGCGGGCCAGTGTCTAAGTCACAGACTCTGCAATATTCTTGCAATGGGGTGGGGTGTTCAATATAAGGGATTAGGGTTTTAACTTTATCAAAATTAGCCAGTTTAACCGTTGTACCATAACCATCTTTGATTAACTTTTTTTGTGCTTTGGGTATAGCATCACTTTGCCAATATGTTGGTAATGGTACGGGATGTTCTTGATAGGTAAAAATGGCCTGATCGGAGCCTAACCAGTCAGCCAAAATAGTGATACCGGCAAACACCCAGGACAATGATTTAAGTAATGGTAACTGGTCTTCGTCAAACAAAAAATCAGGCAAACGCTCAGGCCGTAAAAACTGACAAGCACTCAGCCATTGCTTGGCCGCGTCGATATCTTCATCTTTAAAATAGTACCTTAACGCGATGAGCTGACTATTTTTCATTTCGTTCGGCGGTGTACCATGATGTCCGGTAACCAGTTTAATAATCACATCCATGCTATCAGCCAAAGCCCCCCCCTGATCGCCTGAAAAGTCAGCTAACAAAACAGCCTCCAACGTTTCGCGCCACAGCACATAACCCAAACTGTCATGACGCACGTTATAAGAATAGCTGTCGTCTATAGCCGCCAGATGATCACTTTCAAACTGTCTTAAAGACTGAAAGCCACAGGCAAACTTGCCCACATCGTGCAATGCCAACGCATAGGTAAAAAAGTCAATAAAAGCGGCTTTATCATCCGTTAAACGGGCAATAACGGCATCGGTACCAAACAAGTTTTGTTCAAGCATCAATTTACCAACAGCGGCCACATCAAGGCTGTGATAAGCCAATAAATGATAACGAGGAAAATGCTCACCGGGTTGTAGCCGCTGCCAATCATTTTTAGCGGCCAGTCTTTGCAAATGCTCAAGCGAATCAATCCAGTCATAGCTTTTGACCAGCTCGGGTAAACTCACTACGCCTTGGCAATAGTCAATTTCCAGTTTTTTTTTGGTTTTACCCCAGTATTGAAAATAACGGGTAAGGGTTTGGGGCATAACGGTATCCATCAATTAGCGGCAAAATCGGCGTGAGCAGAAAAAGGGATCATTATTGTGGAGGTGTCCTTTAGTTTTGTTATTTGCTTTATTATTTTTAGCGCGTTAACCATTGATTCGGTAAGTTTGCGCCGTTTTTTATAACATAACTGATTTTTTTGGGATTGGCAATAGGGAAGTTAAGTACAATGTGTGAAATTTAGGTTTTTTTTCATGATTTTTTGTATTTCGTATGAAATTTAATGGTCACTGGTGTATTGGTTTTGCTAATTGGGTGGTGAGCCTTGGTATCGTTATCCCCCTGCCTCGTTATTCCCACATGATGGGAACGCACCAATGCTGAACTCATAACCTGCAATATCTACGGTTCATCCCCACATGGTGGGGAACACTCTGTGCGTCGATTTAAGAGGTTTTAATTCTCCGGTTCATCCCCACATGGTGGGAACACCAATACAAGCGGTAGGGGTAATATAAAAGTTTCGGTTCATCCCCACATGGAGTGATTTTGCATCGTTGCCATCAACATTATTTAAAATATTCAGTCTTTCATC
>JBLHHD010000364.1:0-4114 GCA_047614605.1 Alteromonadaceae bacterium | reverse complement strand
GTGCTGCTTTTGTTGCCTGGCTAATACCAATTACATTAACTCACTAAGCTATTTTGCTTGTTAAAATGGCCACTGACTGCGTTGTTAATTTTGTATGTAGAACAACTATATATGGCAATTAACACCTTGTCATTGACCATTTTCCCTGCCCAAAATTTAGCTCATTGAATTAATGTAACTGGTATTACCTTCTAGAGCGCCATATGGTTAGAAAATAGACTCACCAGGATGTCTAAAAATTGAGAATGTGCTGGTTTAATGATAAACAAAAAGTGAATTCGCAACAAAAGGTTTTGTGGTAGTGTCAACGATTTTTAGACATTGCCAAGGACGAGTCTAAAATGTCCGTAAACGGCGTTAAATCCTTTTGCTTTAGAATGACTAAAGCCAAAAGAATTCGCCTTGTTTACGACAATTTTAGTGCTCGCTGGTGAGCGATTTCTAACCATATGGCGCTCTAGTTTATCGCTAAATAGTATAATCCATGGTTTATCAATGATTGTATTGTTGAGGTTAATTCCTTACTATCTTTTTACTGTCTTATTATAGACGTCCCGACGTCTTTAATTATCAGCTTTTTACCAACCTCTTGAGGGCCGATGAAAATCTTTTATGATGAAAACATGCCGTTTGCTGCTGAGCTTTTTGCCCGGTTTGGCCAGGTGGTTTCTTTTGCCGGGCGGGAGTGTCATGCCGGCTTGATAGCCGATGCCGATGTGTTATTGGTTCGTTCTATTACCCGGGTTGATGAGGTTTTACTGAGCAAGGCCAGCAAACTCAAGTTTGTCGGCACTGCCACTATCGGCACTGATCACATTGATCAGGCTTATTTGGCTTCCCGTGATATTGGCTTTTCCAGTGCACCGGGCTGCAATGCTGTTTCTGTTGCTGAGTATGTACTCAGTGCCATCAAAGTGCTGGAGCAACAGTATGGCTTTTCTTTACAAGATAAAATGGTAGGTATCGTCGGGGCGGGTAATACTGGCTCCCGGTTAGCGGATAAACTAACCGCGTTAGGGGTTAACTTTGTATTATGTGATCCGCCCCTGCAAGAAGCGAGTGATCCCCGTTCATTTGTCAGCTATGACGATTTATTAAACGACGCAGACATTCTCAGCTTTCACGTGCCCTTGATATTAGACGGTAAACACCCCACTTATCATTTGTTCGCCCAACCGCAACTGGATAAAATTAAACCTGATGCGGTGATCATCAATGCTTGTCGTGGTGAAGTACTGGACAATCAGGTATTGTTAGCAGCCAAGCAAAATGGCAATGCCAACCCGCTGGTATTGGACGTGTGGGAAGGGGAGCCTAATATACTGGCCCCATTGCTGCCTTATGCTGATATAGCCACTGCGCATATTGCGGGTTACAGTGATGAGGGTAAAGCTAAAGGGACTTTTATGTTGTATGAGGCGCTGTGCCGCTGTCTCGGTGATGCCGCTGGTGGGCAAAAACAATCTCTTGGTGATTTATTACCAGCCAGTGAATTTAGTCAGTTACAGTTAACGGGCAATAGCAGCGTTGATCATCAGCGGATCAATCGTATTATTCATCTGGTTTATGATGTCAGGCGTGATGATGCCATTTTTAGGCAAAACATTTTTAGCCAGGGCTTCGACTGGATACGCAAAAATTACCCGCAACGGCGGGAGTTTAGTTCATTAACGGTTTCGCTTAACCAGCCAAACCCAGCAATATCATTATTAGCCCAGTTGGGCTTTACTACAGGAGAGTAACAATGTCGCAGCAGTTTGACGTGGCCGTACTAGGTGCAACCGGATTGGTCGGTCAACAAATTATCGAAATTCTCGCAGAACGAAAGTTCCCTATTGCACAGTTATACCCGCTGGCCAGCAGCCGCTCTGCGGGTAAGAGCATTGAGTATAAGGGTGAAGAAGTTGAAGTACTAGATGCCGAAACCTTTGACTGGAGTAAAACCCAGATTGCTTTTTTCTCTGCGGGTGGTGAACTCTCACGAAAGTACGCCCCTATTGCCGCCGAGGCTGGCTGTATTGTGATTGATAATACCTCCGAGTTTCGAAATGATCCTGATGTGCCATTGATTGTTCCTGAGGTTAATCCTCAGGCACTGGCGGATTTCCGTCATCGTAATATTATTGCCAATCCCAATTGTTCAACCATTCAAATGGTTGTAGCGCTAAAACCAATCCATGATGTGGTGGGTATTTCGCGGATTAATGTTTGTACCTACCAGTCGGTTAGTGGCGGCGGTAAAGAGGCGCTGGAAACCTTAATTGCTCAATATGGTCAAGTACTTAATGGTCGTTCTATTGACGACACCAAGGTCTTTGCCAAGCAAATGGCATTTAATACCATTCCACAAATTGATGTATTTATGGATAACGATTACACCAAAGAAGAAATGAAAATGGTGTGGGAAACTCAAAAAATCATGGGTGATGAAAATATCCGGGTTAATGCGACTGCGGTCAGAGTTCCGGTATTGTATGGTCACGGTGAAGCGATACATATTGAAACCAATATTCCAATTGATGCTCAAAGCGTCAAAGCGTTGTTGCGTGATGCTCCGGGTATCGAACTCACCGAAGATAATCATGATTACCCTACCCAGGTAACCTCTGCCAGTGGTAATGATTTGGTTCACGTAGGCCGGGTTCGGCAGGATATTTCCCATCCAAATGGGATAAATATGTGGGTTGTGTCGGACAACATCCGTAAAGGGGCGGCAACTAACAGTATTCAAATTGCTGAACTGTTAATTCGCGACCACTTGTAATTTGATTGCTAGCGGCTGTTTGTGGTCCCTGTAGGGGCCTCTCACTGCCACGAACCACCGTGCCACAAATCACCGTAGGTCGGCAAAGCGGGGTGATGGTCCGATGTGTCGGCTTGTCATAAGCGTTGCCTAACATATTGCTCACCAGCCAACGACCCCCACGAAATGTCATCAACTGCGCGAAATAATGGACGTTTTCTTCATTTGGCATACAGTTTGCACATAAAATCGAAATAGCGCGTTTGACTGCGCACTGAACAATCGAGTTGAATATACCCCGGTGTCATTTGTGTTGTACACTACCAGAGTAAAAAATAATAACGTCACGGTTTTGTAAGGAATTCGAATGTTTCGTGTTTTGTCATTAATTGGCTTGATCATTTTGTTGCTCGGCACGTCGATTGACGGCTTTGCGACATCCTCAGGTATGAGGATAAAAGGCCCCAAGGGCACTGATCATGGCGCATTGGGCCACCGCTACGGACCCGTTAAGTCTTCGGACACCTTATGGCGTATCGCTGCAAAAATAAGACCTGATGATCGGGTTAGCATGTATCAAGTGATGCATGCCCTGTATAAGAAAAACCCCCAAAGCTTCCATAATGAAAACTTCAACCAGATGGTTAACAATAGTTACCTAGCCATCCCTACCATCCGTGAAATCCGCCGAATTAATCTTGATGATGCCCGTAAAAAATCATTGTTGGATGATGAGCTTTGGGCTGCCAGACAGCGGGGTGAACTAACCACAGAAAAAATTGAAAACGCTAAAGCACAAATCAAAAATGTCAAAAAATCTGATTTGCAAGCCGCTAAAAGTGAGCTGAAAAAGGATATTATTGCTTTAAAAGTAGAGCATAATCAACAGTTTGAAGATTTAAAAGGCAAACTTGATAAAGCCGGTAATGATACCACTAACGCAATGGTGGAAAATAAGGCGCTGAATAAAAAAGTACTGAGTATTGAAGAGAAGCTCGATAACCTCAAAATTGATGTGAGTAAAAATGTCGCTATTCAGCAAGAAATAGTGGTGCTTTTAGGTAAGATGCAGGCCGATATGCAAGCTACGGAAGAAGCGCGGCTTAAAGATGCGGTGGGCGGTATAGACTTTGCCGCATTGTGGCAAGAACTCTCCACCATCAACCCCGCATGGTTGGTTGGTATTTCAGTGATCCCCGGGTTGTTCATTATCCTGTTGATAGTGTTATGGGTAAGAAAGAAAAAACAGCTGCCATCAGATGAGGATTTATTATTCGAAACACCGCCAGCAGCCAAAAAAGCAGCGACACCGGCACCTGCGCCTGATCTAATGCCGCCCGAAGATATCATTACCGATGACTTCTCGCTGGA
>JBLHHD010000363.1:0-4116 GCA_047614605.1 Alteromonadaceae bacterium | reverse complement strand
TGAAAATGGCTTTTTCAAAATTGTTGATCGCAAAAAAGACATGATCATTGTTTCGGGTTTTAATGTTTATCCCAACGAAATAGAAGAAGTGATGATGATGCATGACGGAGTACTTGAAGCCGCCGCCATTGGTATTGAGAATGCCGCCAGCGGTGAAATGGTTAAAGTCTTTATCGTGCGTAAAGATGCCAACTTAAGCGAAAATGCAATAATCGAACATGGGCATAAATATTTAACCAATTATAAAGTGCCTAAAAAAGTCGAGTTTATTGACGAGTTACCAAAGACCAATGTGGGTAAAGTCCTGCGTAAAGCATTACGCGACTTAAACACCGCATAAAATAAGGCCGACGATACCGATGAGCGAAATAAAAACCCACTATCGAAACTGTAATGTCTGTGAAGCCATGTGCGGCCTGAAAATTGAATACCAGGACCATCAAAGGTGATAAAGACGATCCTTTCAGTCAAGGTTATATGTGCCCCAAAGCGACTGCATTGCAAGATTTTTACAACGATAAAGATCGCCTAAAAACCCCTATAAAACGCACCGCAACGGGTTGGGAAGATATCTCCTAGTGAAATTGCGGCAAAATTTAAGCACATTCAAGCCGAACATGGCAACAATGCCTTGGCGGTTTATTTAGGTAATCCCAATGCGCATAATCTTGGCAATGCCATCTTTTTAAAGCCTTTTATGAAAGCGCTGGGCACTATCAATCGTTTCAGTTCGGCTTCAGCAGATCAGCTGCCCATCATGTGGCTGCCGAATTTATGCTCGGTGCCGGTATGCTAATACCGGTGCCTGACATTGATCGCACCGATTTTATGCTGATCATTGGCGGCAACCCCATGGTGTCAAACGGCAGCATGATGACCGCACCTAATATGCCCGGCAGAATGAAGGCCATCCAGTAACGGAGTCAATTTACGCCATTTGGCCCCCATGGTTGATGGTATTGATGAGTTGGCTCAAATAGCCAAGGATTATACGCCCCAAGGGGGTGGCTGAGGTTATATTATCGCTTTGGCCGCTGACATGATGGCTACCGAGTCTGCGATATGCTACAGCCGTATGGGCGCTTCAACCCAAACCTTTGGCGGCTTGTGTCAGTGGTTGACCAATGTTCTGAATATTATCACCGGTAACTTCGACCGTGAAGGCGGCGCAATGTTCCCACAACCTGCTTTTTATTTATTGAGAAATCATAAAAAAGGCGATAAAAGCTCACTTGGCCAGTTTTTTTCAAGAGTGAGAAAATTGCCCTTTTTTAATGGTGAGTTTCCGGTGGTGACCTTGGCAGAAGAAATTCTTACCCCGGGTGAAGGGCAAATAAAGTCGTTGATCACCATTGCGGGTAACCCGGTATTATCAGCACCAAGCGGTCACAAGCTCGCCGAGGCGTTTGACAGCTTGGACTTTATGGTATCAATTGACATCTATTTAAACGAAACCAGCAAACACGCCGACATTATTTTACCCGCAACTACCGGGGTAGAAAATTCACATTATGATATTTTCTTTAACAGCTTTTCGGTTCGACATACCGTCAAATATTCACCACCGCTGGGGTGGGGACACAACCAAAAAGACACCAGGATGTCAGTTGCGGCTACACAACCCGGGGTCAGTATCAATGACTTAACAGATACCGATAGAGTCGATACATTGACTGGAAACGCGGCACTGAACGGCACACCGGTGGCGATAAAATGAAATATTTCACGCCTTTGCTGCCCTTTATTGCTGATTGGGTTTTATTGCTCAGTACAGAGCATTTGCAGCCGATCAGTTTAATCAATGGCATTTTACAATTGCTGCTCTTTGCTGCTCTTTGCTGCTCTTTGCTGTGGTGGTTTGTTTGCCGACTTGGCGCACGGGTCGAATGTCATATGTTGATGTCGGCTGGCCCTGGGGTTTAGCGCTAATTGGTGCGCTCACCTGGTTGTTGAGTCAAGGGGATAACACTCGTGTTGTGCTGGTCAGTATCGCTTATATTTTTGCTGGTAGCCGGATGGGTTTTGGCGCGTTAATCATGTGGCACTTAGGCAAACTGAACAAAGAATTGCCTCGTTATGAATATCAAAAACGACGCTAGCAAAAAGCCGATAAAACCAATACCCCTTTGGTGATGCAAATCGAAGCCATTCTACAGGGGTTAGCGAATGCCTCTTTTCTTGGTATACCCGTAATTATCATTGGTACCAATGCCAGTAAAACGTTTTCGGTATTTTAAATTGTTGGCATGATTATTTGGTTGACGGCTGCTGTGATGGAAACGATGGCCGACAAGCAAAAGCTGGGGTTTTTAAGGCCGATGAAGCAACAGGGCAAGAAAAACAAAGTCTGTAACATTGGGTTGTGGAAATATAGCCGCCACCCTAATTACTTTGCCCAATGGATGGTATGGAATGGCTTGATCATCGCGGCTATTCCCTCATGGCTGGCCTTATATCAGCAGGAGTCACAGTTGATCTGGGGGGGATTGGGTGCGGGATTAATATTCACTTGTAGAATAATGTACACCACCTTGGTGTATTACACCGGTGCTGTGCCTGCTGAGTATTATTCAGTGCAAAAACGCCCTGAATATGAAGCCTATCAACAAACGACCAATCGGTTTATTCCGGGTCCCCCAAAACCTTAATGATGCTGAGATATTGCAGCATAGCTTTTTCAACAGATAGGTATAGAATATAAAACATGTCTCAACTTGATATAGTCAAAGAAAAAATTGCCTACCTTAAATTTTGGCTCGGTATACCGGTAGTCTCAGATATCAGCTTAGTTGGCTGGCTTTAACTAAAGCAGGACCCTCTCTAGATTTTAACGTTTATGGGTCAGTGTTCAGCATTCGTTGTACATAAAAAAATTGAATATTTAATTTTAACACTTAGAGAGTTATAGCTGCCTTTGCTTTTATGGCGTACGATGCGACCCACACAAAAAATTAGTTTAACGCAAGGCTTAGAAGTCCTGAATTTCAATGACGTCCTTACAAAGACCTCATAGGGATTATCGGGTTTCCAATGTTAATTTTATTCATTGGATAAAGCCTTATCTCTCCACCTATTTCATTTTCTTGATCCCGTTACCAAGACCACCGCTAATCAATTCAAATCGCCGATACAACTTATCCATACCTTGTTTATATTAATCTGATTTCCCTCAAACCTTTGTAGGAGTAACAATGCAATTAACCCCTTTTCATATAGCGGTGCAAGTACGTGATATTGATGAAGCCAGAGACTTTTATGGCGTCAAGATGGGATTTCCTGAGGGCAGAAGTGCGCCCCAATGGATTGATTTTAATATGTTCGGGCATCAGTTTGTCACCCACCTCAATCCACAACTGGGTAAAACCGGCAAGATAGCCCATATTTCAAATAGTGTGGATGGACACGGCGTGCCTGTCCCTCATTTTGGTGTGGTATTGGACTTTGACGATTGGCAAATTTTCGCCGACAAAGTCAGCGGTTTTATTGATGATTTTATCATTGAACCCTATGTGCGCTTTAAAGGTGAACCAGGCGAGCAGGGCACTCTGTTTTTTTCAGACCCTTCGGGTAATGCGCTGGAGTTTAAAGGCTTTAGAGATATTGAGCTGGAGCTGTTTGCAAAGTAAAAAAGGTTTTGAACATCCCTGTTCCAAATCCATCATATAGCGCGGTGGCTTGCCAGTGGTTGGCGGCGTAACCATAAAACTTGCAGGCCAAGTCCGATAATATAAGTGACTAAAAATGCCAGAAAAAAACTTTTCAACAGGGGATCTTTAATGCTGGTGACAATCGGTGCGTCAACCGGTAGGCGCATAAGGCCATCGGTAATGGCGGGGATCATGTGAAATAAAAAGGTGGCCGAAAAACAAGTGGCCTGAATATAAGCCGAGAGCTTGCCAAATACCGCTGTTTTTTCTGCGACAAAACCAAACAGTAGGGCAAGCAGTGTTAATACCGCCAGCCCATGAGCCGGACCAAACCCACCATGTCTGTAAATAGTCAGCGCGGTAACTGCGGCTATCAGGGTGCAAACAAGATATAACTTACCCGAGAGCTGTTTAAATTCGATGACTTTGAAGCGGATCAGCGAATAAACACCACTGAGTAGGGCAAGTA